>NZ_JBEYSL010000066.1:0-19507 GCF_040642735.1 Micromonospora sp. NPDC047753
TCGACCACCTTTATATACACATTATACTCTACATATTTTCCCTACCCGACGATATTCCGTTCTCGCTTCCGCGGGGCCCGGCCGCCGGCGGCCGGCCGCCCCGCTGATGAGGATCGTCGCACGTCTCAGATCCTGCCATCCATCTCCGACATCGCGCGTGTGCCGTCAGGCCATGTTCACGTACTGCGTGACGAAGGCGGCCACCGCGTCGGCGATGAGCTGCACGGCGATCGCGGCCAGCAGCAGGCCGGCGATCCGGGTCAGCACCTCGATCCCGCCCGGCCGGAGGATCTTCACGATGCCGCCGGAGAAGCGCAGGACGATCCAGACGGCGACCATCACGGCGAGGATCGCCACGGCGATGGCGCTGAACTCTCCCAGCCCGTCGGCCTGCTGGACGAAGAGCATGGTGGCCACGATGGCACCCGGGCCGGCCAGCAACGGCGTGCCCAGCGGCACCAGGGCGATGTTGGAGGTGACCTGCTGGCTCGGGTCGTCGGCCTTGCCGGTCAGCAGCTCAAGGGCGACGAGCACGAGCAGCAGCCCACCGGCTGCCTGCAACGCCGGCAGGTCCACGTGCAGGTAGTCGAGCAGGGTCTGCCCCGCCACCGCGAAGATCACGATGACGCCGAGCGCCAACGCGACCGCCTGCCAGGCTGCCCGGTTGCGGTCGCGGGCGGGCAGGGGGCCGGTCAGCGCCAGGAAGATCGGCATCATGCCCGGCGGGTCGGTGATCACCAGCAGAGTCACGAAAACCTCGCCGAACAGCTTCAGATCCACGTGATCAACCTAGCCGCGCCGCGATGGGCGAAATACCCGGATCAGCCCGAAGCGACCTCGGTCACCCCCTCGGCGACGATCCGCTCGTACGCCTCGACGCCGGTGCTGAACGCGCCGAGTTGGACGGTCTTGTGGGTGCCGTGAAAATCCGAGGAGCCAGTGACGAACAGGCCCAGCTCGGCGGCGAGCGCCCGCACGTGTTCCCGCTCGGCCGGGCTGTGGTCCTCGTGGTCGGCTTCGAGCCCGGCGAGCCCGGCGGCGGCCAGCTCGGCGATCAGCTCGTCGGGCACCACCCGGCCGCGTCGGGTGGCTCGCGGGTGGGCGAAGACCGGCACGCCCCCGGCCGCCCGGACCAGCCGAACGGCCCGGAACACGTCGATGTCCTCCTTGGGCAGCCGGTACCGCTCGCCGAGCCAGTCCGGGCCGAACGCCTCCCGGACGCTGCCGACCAGGCCGGCGCGGATGAGTGCCTGCGCGATGTGCGGACGTCCCACTGTGCCGCCACCCGCGCCGGCCAGGATGTCCGGCCAGTTCACGTCGATGCCGTCGGCCCGCAGGAGGCCGACGATCCGTTCGCCACGCTCTTCCCGGGCGGCCCGGACCCGCGCCAGCTCGGCCACCAGCTCCGCGTGGCCCGGATCGAACAGGTACGCGAGCAGGTGCAGCGGCACCGCGGGCTGCGGACCGGACCAGCGACACGACAACTCCGCACCCCGGATCAGGCGCAGACCGGGTGGCAGCGCGGCCACTGCCGACGCCCAGCCGGCCGTGGTGTCGTGGTCGGTGATCGCCAGCACGTCCAGCCCTGCGTCGGAGGCCGCGCCGACCAGCTCGGCCGGGGTCAGCGTGCCGTCGCTGGCCGTCGAATGGGCGTGCAGGTCGATCCGGGGGGCGGGGCCGGTACGCGAGGTCACCGCCCGACGTTACCGAGGAAACGGTGAGCCCGGCTCACATGGGCCACCTGGGGTCAGAAGCCCTGCACCAGGATCGGCCGCTCTCCGGCTGGCACGCCGGGCACCGCAGCGGGGCCGGCGGGCTTTCCCGCCCGCACCTGGCCGACGTCGACCCGGACCAGCTCGCCGTCGCCGTCGAGGTAGGAGGCCTGGCCCTCGTCGCTCCAGACGATCGCCCCGGTCATCGGCGGCCCGGCCGCAACGGCTGTCGCATTCGGCCCGAGCCGCTGCAGGTCGACCAGCAGGGACCGACCGGCCGAGCCGCTGTTCTCGTTGACCAGCAGCCACCGCCCGTCCGGCGACACCCCGCCGACGCCGTCCTGGCTCAGGTCCGGACCGCAGCCCGTGCGTACCGGGTCCAGGTGACGTGTCGGGGTGAGGATGGCAAGGCAGGTCCGGCCCGGATCGGCCGTGCTGACCTGCCCGACGAGCCGCCCGTCGGGCAGCCGCCCGTAGACGTTGAGGCTCTTCCGGTCGAGGGCGTCGGGCAGCGGCCCCGCACCGGGCCGCCAGAGCGTGTGACCGGCGCTGGCCGGGTCGAGTCGGACCAGCACGCTGTCACCGACGAACCGGACGGGCTCCGCCGCCGCCGGCACCGGGGTGCGCACCGACCCGATGAGTTGGGTGCCGACCACACCCGCCGTCAGGAGATCGTCTCCGTCGCGCCAGGCGACCTGGCGGCTGTCCGGGGCCAGGACGATCGCGCCGGCACCGGCCAGCAGCACCTGTACCAGGCCGTCGTCCTGCACCACCGACAGAAAGCGCCCGGCGGTGCTCGGCGCGCCCACCACCAGCCAACCGCCTCCGCTGGGCAGCGGCTGGACGTGTTCGGCCGACCCGACGTCGGACAACACCAGCCGCCGCCCGTCGGCGCTGACCAGCGTTTCGCTGGCGATGAGCGAGGTCGACGCCGTGGGCGAGGGGTCGGGGCCGGGAATGCTGGCCGTCGGGAACGGTCGACTGGTCGGGTCGGGGTCGCCGATCACGACGATGGGTGAGCCGTCCCGTCTGGTCTCGGCACCGAGCTGGGCCATGCCGGCGCTGAGCAGCACGGTGGTGACCGCCGCGAGGGCGAGGCCGGCGGCGGTGCGTCGACGCCGGATCCAGTTCGCGCGACGGATGGCCTGGCCGGCCGGGTCGACGCTCAGCGGGCGGGCAAGGGCGACCTGGTGCGAGAGTGTCTCCCGCACCGCACCTTCCAACTCGTCAGGCCGCACCTGGTATGAACGCTGCGGGCCGTCCGTCAGGTTGTCGCGTCGGCCGGGGAACTGACTCACTGCTGTTCCCCGGAGCCCGTGCCGACGGGCACGGCCGCCGGGGCGGTGGGCAGGACCACCTGCGGATCGATCCCACGTGGCACGGCGGGGCGCGGAGCGGTAGGGCGGGGCACGGGTCGGCCGGCCGCCCGTCCGGGACGGGGTGAGGCAGCGGCACCGGTGGCCGGGACCCGCCCGGTCCGGGAACCCGAGCCCGCCGTCCGGCCGCCGGCACCGATAGCGCCCGCGGCACTGTCGGCAGCGCCAGTCCGGCCGGCGATGCCGGCGGCGGCTGCCAGCTCCGGTGCGTCCGCGCCCAGTCGCCGACGCAGCGTGGCGAGCGCCCGGGACGCCTGGCTCTTCACGGTGCCCGGTGAAATGTCCAGCATCGCGGCGGTCTGCGCCTCCGACATGTCCTCGTAGTAGCGCAGCACCAGCACTGCCCGCTGCCGGTTGGGCAACTCCCGGAGATGCCGCCAGAGCAGATCCCGGTCAAGTTGCTGCTCGATCTCGTCGACACCGGCCCGCTCGGGCAGCACCTCGGTCGGGCGTTCGCCGTGCCAGCGCCGCCGCCACCAACTGGTCGACGTGTTGACCATCACACGCCGGGCGTACGGCTCGACCGCCTCGATCCCGCCGAGCCGCTTCCACGCCAGGTAGGTCTTGGTCAGCGCCGTCTGGAGCAGGTCCTCGGCCGTGGCCCAGTCGCCGGTGAGCAGATAAGCGGTGCGCAGGAGCGCGGCGGAGCGGGCCGCGACGAACTCGCGGAACTGCTCCTCCAACGAGTCCTTGCTCGCCACCGCCCACCTCCACACCCCTGCCGTCCTGGCAGAGTGCCACGTCAGGGGCGGCCTGGTCCATGACGAAAGGTGCGCACTTGCTCCGATGTTCGGTCGAAAACCTTCACGCCCCGTCGTCGGCCTTGGCCTCGTCGGCCTCCTTGCCGAGCCGCGCCTCGACGGCCTGCGGCTCGTACATCTCCTCGACGACGCGCAGGTAGAGCTCGTTCGGGTTGGGCAGGTTCTTGACCTCGCGAAGCGCCTGCTCCTGGCCGGCGGACTCCAGCACGAAGGTGCCGTAGTTGAGCGCTCGACCGGTCGGGGTCTGCTCGTACTTCATGTCGGTGACCCGGACCAGCGGCATCATCGCCACCTTGCGGGTGACGATCCCGTTGACCACCATGACCCGCTTGTTGGTCAGGATGAACCGGTCATACCACCAGTCGGCGACCTTCCACGCCACCCAGCCCATCACCGCGAACCACAGCAGCACGGCGATGGTGGTCAACGCGCCGACGTCCTGACCGGCGAGGAAGCCGGAGAGATAGCCGAGCACGAAGGTCGCCGCGACGCCGATCAACAGCGGGTTGCTGAGGTGGATCCAGTGTCGCTTCCACTCGCCCCGGTAGCGCTCGGTGGGGAAGAGGTAGCGAGCCACCAGCGAACTGGGCTCGTCTTCCAGCGGCAGCACCCGCCGAGGGGTCGAGCCGGTCGCGTCGGCACGCAACCCGGCCAGCTCGTCCTCGGAGATCTGCGGCGGCTGGTAGCTGGCCTCCGGGTCTCGGATCCACCCCCGACCGGAACGACCCTGGCCGGCATAGCCGGGCCCGTCGCCATAGCCGACGTCGTCCGAAAGGGACGGACCGTCGGACAGGCCGGGGCCGGCCCCGTAGCCCGGGCCGTCATCGGGCCCGATCCGCGGGATCGGCTCGGTGTCGCGCTCGCGACGTTCCCGGTCGGGGTCGTCCGGGTCGAAGGGTGGACCGGAGGGGCTGCCCATCGGCGGCTAGGCGACGAGGCTGGTGAAGAAGTCGCCAAACCCCTGGGCGATATCCATGATCCCGCCGCCGAGCGACTTGAACACGTCCGCCGCCGAGTTTGGTCGATAGGCGACGAAGAAGATCAAGAATGCGATTCCGGCCCAGGTGAGGACCTTCTTGACCATGGCGGGCCATCCTCTCGCGCGGCGCCGGGTCCCATTACCGCAGCGGCACCCAGAGTATCAGTGTGGTGTCGTACAGTGAATATCTGCGTCCGTTCTCCGTCAATCCGGAAGAGTTGTCAAGCTCTACCGGGTAGATACGGGGACGGTGCGCCGTACACGAGCTCGGGCGGAGTCCACTCGGTCAGGTCGTGTAGCACGACGTCTTCCGCGAGCAGGTGACCCGCACTCGCCGGCCAGGCTATCGCATGGAGCCACATTCCCCGAGCTTCGCCGGCGTACGCGCTTCGATCCGTTGGAGAATTCACCAACCACAGTGGAGTGGGGTGCCCACCGACCTTGATCTTCGCCTGTCCGACGTGGTCAGGGTGACCCGGCCCCGGGTCGGTCAACGCGTCCACCAACTCCGGTCCCGGGTCCGGCCCGGTCAGTCCGGCGAGCCGGGTGCCCAGGCCGACACCGGGTTCCTCGGCCACGAAGACCAGATCGGCCGGACCACCACCGAGGGGCGCGGGGCCCGCGCACGCGACCACTGTCGCCCGCACACCTGTGCGGTCGTCCCCGGCGTACGCCACGCCGGTGAGTGTCCAACCGGGCGGCAGCGGCCACGGGCACCACAGCGGTGTCACCGGCGGATCGCCGGTCGCGGTGATCCGTTCCACCACGCTCGCCACGATGTCCGCTCCGATGTGCTCGGGCACGTGCAACGGCGGCACCGGGCCGCAGCGCGCACATCTCGAGTCGGTGTTCATCAGATCCGGCGCCCGTACCGGGCCCCCGCATCTCGGACAACTCACCGCGACACTCACATCCCCACCGTCTCCCCGGACCGCCGGCACGTCAAGCCGGAACGTCCGATTCGGCACCGTACGTGGGTCAGTCCGGCGGCGTACCGGCGTGCGCGCGGATCCAGGCGTGCATGGCGATTCCGCTGGCCACGCCCGCGTTGATCGACCTCGTCGAGCCGTACTGGGCGATGGAGTAGAGCTGGTGGCAGGCGGCACGGGCCGGCGCGGAGAGACCGGGTCCCTCCTGGCCGAACAGCAGCACGCAGTCCCGCGGCAGGGTGCCGGTCTCCAGCGGACGCGACCCGGGCAGGTTGTCGATGCCGAACACCGGCAGTTGCCGCTCGGCCGCCCAGGCGACGAACTCCTCGATCGTCTCGTGGTGCCGTACGTGCTGGTACCTGTCGGTCACCATCGCGCCGCGCCGGTTCCACCGTCGCCGTCCGACGATGTGCACCTCGGCGGCGTTGAACGCGTTCGCGTTACGCACCACAGTGCCGATGTTGAAGTCGTGCTGCCAGTTCTCGATCGCGACGTGGAAGCCGTGCCGGTGCTGGTCCAGGTCGGCGACGATCGCCTCGTGCCGCCAGTAGCGGTAGCGGTCGACGACGTTGCGCCGGTCCCCCTCCGCGAGCAGTTGCGGGTCGTAGCGGCTGTCGTCCGGCGGGTCCCCCGGCCAGGGGCCCACGCCCACCTCGAGCTGGTCGTCGGTCACGGTCATCAGAGGGTACGGACCGCGTCGGCGTCGGCCACGCCGACCTGCCGGTCAGCCCAGGTCGAGGGCGGCACCGAGCCGGTCCAGGAAGCGCCGGTCCGCCGGGCTGGCCGGTGGGTCCACCCGGCGCGTGCCGGTGCCGGGCACCGAGCGACAGACCCGGGCCGCGACCGACTGCACCCACTGGCGGTACGCGGCCGAGTCGGCGGGGTCGGCCCGCCGCCGGAGGACCCGGCTCGCCGCCCGGCAGGCGGCCAGCAGGTCCACCAGGTCGGTGAGCCGCTCGGCAGGTTGTGGGGCGCCGTCGTGGCGGGCGTAGATCGTGGCGACCACCGCCCGGACCAGATCGCTGTCGGAGGCTCGGCCCGCGGCCATGGCATCCAGACCGGCCAGGCCGGCCATCACTCCACGCTCCGTCCGGCCAGGCCCCGGTGCCGCGGCGGCCACGAGGACCCGACCGGGCAGGCTGGTGAGCAGATCCCACTCGACGGCGGAGTAGACAGCGGTGGTCAAGGGTGCGGCTCGGCGGCCGGCAGAGGGCGGCTCTCCCGCGACGGAGTGGCTCATCGGAACCTCCGGCGTCAGCATATGCCCCGCGGCGGGCACCGGACCCCTTCCCCGGCAGACCCGCGCTGGGGAAGGAGGCCGGTGTTCGTCGACGGGTCGCAGCCCGCCGCGACCTGTCAGCGCGGCTCGGGGAAGCTGGGCCGCTCCGGATCCACGCCGTCGGGCACCGCGGCGGCCGCGTACTCCCGCTTGGGCACCATGACCTTGCGTCGGAAGACGCAGACCATCGTGCCGTCCTGGTTGTAGCCGCGGGTCTCCACCGACACCACACCCCGGTCGGGCTTCGAGCCGGACTCTCGCTTGTCCAGCACCGTGGTCTCGCCGTAGATCGTGTCGCCGTGGAAGGTCGGCGCGACGTGCCGCAGCGACTCGACCTCCAGGTTGGCGATCGCCTTGCCACTCACATCGGGCACCGACATGCCGAGCAGCAGCGAGTAGATGTAGTTGCCGACCACGACGTTGCGCTTGAACTGGCTGGCCGTCGCGGCGTAGTGCGCGTCCATGTGCAGCGGGTGGTGGTTCATGGTGAGCAGGCAGAAGAGGTGGTCGTCGTACTCGGTGACGGTCTTGCCCGGCCAGTGCCGGTAGACCGCGCCGACCTCGAACTCCTCGTAGTAGCGACCGAACTGCATGCTGGTCCCTTCGACGGGCGGCGATGGAGTTCGGCACAGCATGCCTTACCGATGGTTAAGGCGACCGGCGGGGCGCGACGGCGGCGGAAATGTCACACCGGTCACTCGCCTGGGGGGAGACGCAATGAGCGGCGGGGCCCTCCCCGGCACCCGCCGCCCACGCTCTGATGTGAGGAATTCTGCCCTACGGGTGCGTAGCTTCAACAGAGGTCGCGATCACATTTATCTTTTTGTAACACTACTGTGAGTGACGAAGCGGAGGTTGATCAGCGATCTCTGCAGGCCGGATACCTCCTTGTCAAGGCCCAAGTTACCGATTCGTAGTGCTCAATCGCGTGGATCTCCCTGGAAACGCTCCCATCACCGCAGGTCACGCAAGTGCGTCATGCACTTGCGTTCCGCAGGTCGGGTGTGAACAGATGCTTGTCGATGACCGTCGGCACCCCCCGGCAGCCCCGGGCACGTTTCGTGCCCCACCCCCCGGGAATTCGATACGGTCAGCCCTGGTTCTACGGGACGTAGATAAACCGCGGTGATCGGAGAGTGCAATGGCAACCGTTGAGCTGACCTCGACGAACTTCGACGAGGTGACCGGCAACGACGGCATCGTCCTGGTCGACTTCTGGGCCGACTGGTGTGGTCCGTGCAAGCGGTTCGCCCCGGTCTACGAGCGCTCCTCGGAGAAGCACCAGAACATCGTCTTCGGCAAGGTCGACACGGAAGCTCAGCAGGAGCTGGGCGCCAAGTTCGACATTCGCTCGATCCCGACGATCATGGCGATCCGCGACGGCGTCATCGTCTTCGCCCAGCCGGGCGCCCTTCCCGAGTCCGCGCTGGAGAACCTGATCGAGCAGGTCGAGGCGCTGGACATGGACGACGTCCGCAAGCAGCTGGCCGAGCACAACCACTGAGTCGTCCCCACGACGACACGCGAGGCCGGGACCGGTACGGGCCCGGCCTTCGTCGTACCCGCCGACTCCACCCATGATCACCTGCCTGGTCGGGCCGAACTGGCCATCGGAGGGACCCGAGGCCGTCGGTACATCCCGTATCGTCACGACCCGATGGAGAATCTGACCACCCGCGGGCGCGTGACCCGGCTGGGCGCGACCGCACTCGGCCTCGTCCTGCTCGTCGTCGGCACCTTCTGGGGCAGCGACGACGATTTCCCGTTCGGCCCGTTCCGGATGTACTCCACCTCCAACCCGCCGAACGCACCCGCCCCTGACACCCGCGTCGAGGGGGTGAACAGCTCCGGGGCGGTGATCGACCTCGACCAGAACGCGACAGGCATCCGCCGCGCCGAGATCGAGGGCCAGCAGGCCCGATACGCCGCCGATCCGACGCTGCTCACCGAGGTCGCCGACGCGTACGCCGAACGCCACCCGGACGCCCCCGCGCTGGTCGAGGTCCGCATCGTCATCCGCTGGCACGGCATCCGCGCCGGCCGACCGACCGGCCAGCACACCGACCAGACCGTCGTGAGCTGGCAGGCCGCCCGATGAACCGCTGGCTGACCGAGGCCGTACCCAGGGGCCGGGTGGCCGCCTTCCGCACCCTGATCTACCTGTTCGTCGCCGCCGACCTGGTGATCTTCACCCCCTGGGTACGCACCCGGGTCAGCGTGCCCGGCGACCTGTACCAACCACTCCTGATCGGCCGCCTGCTCCCACTGCCGACGCCAACCGAGACGCTGGTGACGGTGATCTTCTGGGCGTTGCTGCTGCTCGCCCTCCTCGCCGCCACCGGCCGAGCGCCCCGGCTGCTCGGCTGGGCGGTGTGCGCGCTGTACCTGGAGTGGATGATCATCGCGATGAGCTACGGGAAGGTCGACCACGACCGGTTCGGGCTGCTCGTCGCACTGGCCGTGCTGCCCACCGCCGGCCGCGCCCGACACGGCGACACCACCCGCACCGAGGCCGGCGGCTGGGCCCTACGCGTCACCCAGATCGCGGTGATCTGCACGTACTTCCTGGCCGCCTTCGCCAAGCTGCGCTTCGGCGGCCTGGACTGGCTTACCGGCTCGGTCCTGGCCCGCGCGATCATCCGGCGCGGCACCGACCTGGCCGACCTCATCGCCCAGGTGCCGTACCTGCTGATCGTCGCCCAGTTCGGCATCGTGGCGTTCGAACTGCTGAGCCCGGTGGTCTTCTTCCTGCCACCCCGCTGGCGACTCGCCATGGTCGGCTTCTTCTACTCGTTCCACGCGGTCACCATCGCGACCATCACGATCTCGTTCGCGCCGCACCTGGCCGCGATGACCAGCTTCCTGCCGCTGGAGCGGGTGCGCCCGCTGGTCTGGGCGCGCCGGCTCGTCGGCCGCGGCTCTCCCGAGGCGGCCACGACGGATGCCTCGGCGCCGCCACCGGCCGACGTCGACCCGGTGCCGGCCGACCAGGGCCCGGTGACAGCCGGCGCGGGGCCGGCACGCGACGATCAGGCGCCGGTGGTCGGGCGACCGGCCGGCCCGTAGAGCCGCTCCCGGGCCTCCTGCGGCAGGGAGCAGGCCGCCGTGCCACCGGGAAGTCGGTGCCGGTTGCGCGCCACCCAGCGGTACAACGGCCAGGCCGCGACGCGTACCGGAGGAATCCGCAGGCCGGCCCCGGCGACCCGCCAGAGCGGACCACTCGCGGCGAGCAGCTTCGCGATGGCGTCCGGACCGGCCGCGCGTGAGCCGTCCGCGCCGACCCACTGCACGGCCTCCTCGCACTCGGCCACGCTGAGGCCGAGCGCGTCCAGGTCGGCGAACTGCCAGGGCACCACGCGTGCGGCGGTGGGGATGCGGCGCTCGATGAACTCCGCACAGCTCGTGCAGAACGCGCAGTCCCCGTCGTAGACGAAGGTCGACGTCTCCATGCGCCCATCCTCCCCTCTCCGACCACCCGGACGCCCACCGGTGTACGGCGGGTCACTTGCGCTTGTCTCGTACACGTGTTCGAATAGTGCCCATGCGCTGGGACAACCTCACCGCTCCCCCGGTTGAGGGAGACCCCGAGCGGGCAGCGCCAGCGACGCCACCCCTGCCGCTGGCGCTGCCCGGCGCCGTCGCCCGCACCTTCGACACTCCCGAGTTCGCCGGGATGACGTTCTACGAGGTGCAGGCCAAGTCCATCCTCAACCGGGTGCCCGGGCAGTCCCGCGTCCCGTTCGAATGGACGATCAACCCGTACCGAGGCTGCTCCCATGCCTGCGTTTATTGTTTCGCGAGAAATACTCACACCTATCTCGATCTCGACGCCGGTGCGGACTTCGACCGGAAGGTGATCGTCAAGGTCAACGCCGGGGAGCTGGTCCGGCGGGAGCTGGCCGCGCCGCGCTGGCGCGGCGCGCACGTGGCGATGGGCACCAACGTGGACTGCTACCAGCGGGCCGAGGGTCGCTACCGACTGATGCCGCAGATCATCGGTGCCCTGCGTGACTTCGCCAACCCGTTCTCGATCCTCACCAAGGGCACGCTGATCCTGCGCGACCTGCCACTCCTGCGTCAGGCCGCCGAGGTGACCACGGTGGGCATCTCCTTCTCGGTGGGTTTCGTCGACGAACACCTCTGGCGCACCGTCGAGCCGGGCACACCACACCCCCGCCGCCGACTGGACGCCGTCCGGGCGCTCGCCGACGCCGGCTTCTCCGTCGGGGTGCTGATGGCGCCGATCCTGCCCGGCCTCAGCGACAGCGACGAGTCGATCGACGCCACCGTCTCAGCCATCGCCGCCGCCGGCGCGACGAGCGTGACCGCCCTGCCGCTGCACCTGCGTTCCGGGGCCCGGGAGTGGTACGCGCACTGGCTGGCCCGCGAGCACCCGCACCTCGTGCCCCGCTACCGCGAGCTCTACCGGGCCGGCGCGTACACGCCGCAGGCGTACCAGCGGGAGTTGACCGCACGGGTGCGGATCGCCGCTCGGCGACACGGGTTGCACCGCGGGGAGCGGGGCGACAACCGCAGCCTGCCCCAGTCGCCGCCACCGTCAGCCGAGCAGCTGACGCTGCTCTGATCGGAGCTACAGTCGGCGGGTGCGTACCGCTCAGCAGATCCTCGCCGACTCCGCCGTGATCGCCGTCGTGGGCGCGTCCCGCGACCCGTTCAAGGCCGCGCACGGCGTGCCGTTGCAGATGCAGCAGTACGGCTGGCGCATCATCCCGGTCAACCCGACTGTCGACGAACTGTTCGGGGAACGGGCCTACAGGACCCTCGCCGACATTCCGCACCCCGTCGACCTGGTGGACGTGTTCCGACCGGCGGCCGACGCCGTGCAGGTGGTGCGGGACGCGGCGGCGATCGGCGCTCCCGCGGTCTGGCTGCAACTGGGCATCGTCTCGGCCGAGGCGCGGCGGATCGCCGAGGAGGCCGACATGGACTACGTCGAAGACCGCTGCCTCATCGTCGAACGCGCCGCCGCCAACCTGACCCGCCTGCCCTAACCCGAACCCCCCACCCCATCGCCCCACCCATCGCCGCGATCTTGCACTTACTGTCCCGACATAAGTGACACAAGGGTCAACGGGCAACCGAAAGTGCAAGATCGCGGGGGTCCGGGTTGGGTGAGGGCGGGGTGGGCGGGGCGGGCGGGGCGGGCGGGGCGGGCGGGGCGGGCGGGGCGGGCGGGGTTAGAGCTTGTATTGCTTGAGGAGGCCTCGGGAGATGATGGTCTTCTGGATCTCTGAAGTGCCCTCGCCGATGAGCAGGAACGGGGCCTCCCGCATCAGCCGCTCGATCTCGTACTCCTTGGAGTAGCCGTAGCCGCCGTGGATGCGGAACGCCTCCTGGACGACCTCGGCGCAGTATTCGGAGGCGAGCAGCTTGGCCATCCCGGCCTCCACGTCGTTGCGCTGGCCGGCGTCCTTGAGCCGGGCGGCGTTGACCATGAGGGCGTGCGCGGCCTCGATCTTCGTGCCCATCTCGGCGAGCTTGAAGGCGATCGCCTGGTGCTTGGCGAGAGGCTGGCCGAAGGTCTTGCGCTGCTGGGCGTAGCTCACCGCCAGCTCGAAGGCGCGGATGGAGATGCCGCATGCGCGGGCGGCCACGTTGACCCGGCCCACCTCGATGCCGTCCATCATCTGGTAGAAGCCGCGACCCACCTGGTCGGCGCCGCCGAGGATCGCGGAGTCGGGCACCGTGACGCCGTCGAGCACCATCTCGGTAGTCTCGACGCCCTTGTAACCCATTTTCTCGATCTTGCCGGGGATGGTGAGGCCGGGGGCGGTCTCGCCGAAGCCCGGCTCCTTCTCCAGCAAAAAGGTGCTCATGTTGCCGTAGACGGACTCCGCGCCGGTGTCGGTCTTGACCAGGGTGGCCACCACCGAGGAGTAGGCCCCGTTGGTGAGCCACATCTTCTGCCCGTTGAGCACGTACCGGTCGCCGTCGCGGACGGCCCTGGACTTGATCGCCGAGACGTCGGAGCCGGTCTCCGGCTCGGACATGGAGAACGCTCCCCGCACCTCACCGGTGGCCATCTTCGGCAGCAGCCGGGCCTTCTGCTCGGCGGAGCCGTGCTGGGAGATCAGGTACGCCACGATGAAGTGGGTGTTGACGATGCCGGAGATCGACATCCAGCCGCGGGACAACTGCTCCACCACCAGCGCGTAGGTGAGCAGTGATTCGCCGAGGCCGCCGTGCTCCTCGTCGATGGTGAGGCCGAACAGCCCCATCTCGCGCATGCCGTCGAGGATGTCGGTGGGGTACTCGTCGGCGTGCTCCAGCCGCTGCGCGTGCGGGATGATCTCCTTGTCGGCGAAGTCCCGAACGGTCTCCAGGATCGACTGTTGCACATCGGTCAGGCCGGGCGTCTGGGCGAGTCGGGCCATCTCAGCCTCCGGGGATCCGCGCACTACTCATGGGTAACTGAACGCTGGGTCAGTATCGGCCCCTCGGGTCGAGGAGGCCAAGGTGACCAGTCCACACAACCGCTGTGAAAAGGTTCACCGCTGCGGGTAGCGTCCGGCAAGAGGGACTTTTCCGGCACCGGCAGGAGGAGGACAGCTGTGAGCTACCCACCGCCGTCGGGACCGCCCGAGGACGAGCCGCCGCCGTCACCCTACGAGCCACCGAAGGACCAGTCGCCGTACGCGCCACCGCCAGCCGGCCAGTCACCGTACGCGCCGCAGCCGGACCAGCCGGCGTACGAGCTGCCAGCGGAACGCTCACCGTACGGACCGCCGGAGGGCGAACCGTCGCCGTACGGCCACCAGGGGCCACAGCAGTCGGCGCACTGGAGTCAGCAACCGCCGTACCCCCCGCAGGGCCCCTACGGCCAGTACGGTCCACCGCCGGCCGGGCCGGGTCGGGGCACGAACGTGCTGGCGATCCTGTCGCTGGTGTTCGCCTTCGTCTTTCCGCCGGCCGGCGCCGTCCTCGGTCACGTGGCCAAGCGGCAGATCCGTACCAGCGGCGAGGAGGGCGACCAACTCGCGACCTGGGGGCTGATCCTGGGCTACGTCTTCACCGGGCTCACAGTGCTGGCCTGCTGTGGCTGGCTGGCACTGGTGGCCTTCGGCAACTCCGGGGACAGCGGCGGCTACTGACCAACGGGCCGGTGTGGCCCGTCGCGGTCAGCGGAAGCGGGCCTCGCGGACGCTGTTGCCGCCGTCCACCACGAGCATCTGCCCGGTGATGTACGAGGCGGCCGGAGAGCAGAGGAAGCTGATCGCCGCGGCGACCTCGTCCGGCGTGCCCGGCCGCCCCACCGGCGTGCCCAACCCCTGCTTGATCTCGGCCATGGTGGACGCCGCGGTGTAGATGGTGCCGGGCGCCACCGCGTTGACGGTCACCCCGTCGGCGATCATCTCCATGGCCAGGGCCCGGGTCAGCCCGACGACCCCGGCCTTCGCCGCGGCGTACGCGGCCTCGGTGGGCAGGGCGTTGACCGGGCCCGCCGTGGCCGCCAGGTTGACGATCCGACCCCAACCCCGCTCGGCCATCCCCCCGATGAACGCCCGGCTGCACAGGAACGCGGTGGAGAGGTTGCGGTCGATCTCGCCGCGCCACTCGTCGTAGGTCAGCTGCGCTACCGGCCGCAGCACCCCCTGGCTGGCGCGACTGGCCAGGCCGGCGTTGTTGACCAGCACCTCGACGTCGCCCAACTGCTCGGCGACGGCATCGGCCAACGCGCCGACCTCGGACTCGTCGGTCAGGTCGGCGACGAAACCGGTCACCCCCAGCTCGGTCGCCCGCTCGTGGATGCGTCGGGTGGTGGAGACGATGGCCACCCGCGCGCCCAGGTCGGCGAGTCGGCGGGCGGTGGCGTACCCGATGCCGTCCGGGCTGCCCGCCCCGGTGACCAGGGCGACCCGCCCGTCGAGGCGCATGGTGACCGGGTCGGTGAGCGCGACCGGCTCGTCGGGGCCGGGGCTGCCCGCCGGGGCGGCCGTCCGGGCGCGCCGGGCCGCACCCGGGCGGCTGACGTCCCGTCGGGGTCGACTGCCGGAGCGGTCCGCGGCGCGCGCGTCGTATGCCATGTCAGGGATCCTGCCCGTTACGACCGGCCCGAGCAACGCGGCACCCGGAAGCGGGGGCGTCGGGTTTGGGCAGCGCTGGCTACCCTGTCTGCGCACCCCGACCTGACGGAGAGTTCGTATGACCAATCCCCCGCCGCCCGGCAACTGGAGCGACCCCACGTGGTCGGCCCAGCGGTCGAGCCCCGCACCGGATCCGACCCTGGTGGCCGGTCAGCCGGTGCCCGCGCAACCTGGCCCGGTCGACCCGTACGCGCCCAGCCCGTACGCCCCGGACCCGTACGCCCCGGTCGACCCGTACGCCGGCGCGAAGCAGCCGGCGACCCAGCCGATGCCCGGATACGCGCCGCCCGGATACGCGCCCGGTTACCCGCCGCAGTACCCCGGCTACGGCTACCCGCAGCCGCCGAAGACCAACGGGATGGCCATCGCGGCGTTCGTGCTGGCCCTGATCGGTTTCACGTCCTGCATCACCGCGCCGATCGGCGCGATCCTCGGGCACGTCGCGCAGAAGCAGATCCGGCTCAGCGGTGAGGGCGGTGCGGGGATGGCGAAGGCCGCCATCATCGTCGGCTGGATCCTCACCGGGTTCCTGGTGTTGGTGATCCTCTTCTACGTTGCCGCGATCGTCTACGCGATCGCGACGAGCAACGACAGCAGCAGCTACTGACCAGCGGGCGGGCCGGCGTACCGGCGATTGTCGGGCCGGTTCGACAGCCGGCGGCGGTCGTCCCGGCCCGGCCGGTCACTGCTCCGGTGGGGTGAACGACGAGGTACGGCTCATCCCGGCGGCCCGGCCCTTCGCGGCGACCACCAGCGCCATCTTGCGGGACGCTTCGTCGATCATCTCGTCGCCGAGCATCACAGCGCCGAGCCGGCCGCCGGCCTCCGAGGTGTAGTGCTCGTACGCGTCGAGGATCAACTCGGCGTGGTCGTAGTCGGCCTGCGCCGGCTGGTAGACCTCGTTGGCGGCGTCGATCTGGCCCGGGTGCAGCACCCACTTGCCGTCGAAGCCCAGCGCGGCCGAGCGCTTGGCCACCTCGCGGAACGCGTCGACGTCGCGGATCTGCAGGAACGGGCCGTCGATGGCCTGCTTGTCGTACATGCGCGCGGCCATCAGGATCCGCATGAGGATGTAGTGGTACGGGTCGCCCGGGTAGTCCGGGATCAGGCCGCCGACCACCATCGACTTCATGTTGATCGACGCCATGAAGTCGGCCGGGCCGAAGATGATGGTCTCCACGCGCGGCGAGGCGGCGGCGATCGCGTCCACGTTGACCAGACCGGCGGCGTTCTCGATCTGCGCCTCGATGCCGATCCGGCCGACCTCCAGGCCGATCGTCTTCTCGATCTGGGTGAGCGTCAGGTCCAGCCACTGCACCTGCGCGGCGGTCTGCACCTTCGGCAGCATGATGCAGTCCAGGTTGGCGCCGGCGCCCTCGACGACCTCGATGACGTCCCGGTAGGTCCACGGGGTGGTCAGGTCGTTGACCCGGACCACCCGGGTCTTGCCGGCCCAGTCGCCCTCGTTGAGGGCGGCCACGATGTTCTTGCGCGCGTCCGGCTTGGCCAGTGGGGCGACGGCGTCCTCCAGGTCGAGGAAGACCTGGTCGGCCGGGAGGCCCTGGGCCTTGCCGAGCATCTTCACGCTGGAACCCGGCACGGCGAGGCAGGACCTGCGGGGGCGACCGACTGCGGCCATGGGATGCGCTCCTTCCAGCGTCCGGCGGGCATGCCGACGCCACCTGACGACAGATCCGAGACCTTAACGATCCCAAAGGGCGTTGTGACGCCACGGTAACCTCGCGCCATGACCGGGGTGAATGGACCTGTGGAAGATCTCACTGGGCGCCGGCTGGTGGTGGTGACCGGGGCCAGCTCCGGCATCGGGCTGGCCGCTGCCGTGCACCTGGCCTGCCGGGGCGACCAGGTGGTGCTGGTCGGGCGGGACCCGGCCCGCCTGCAGGCCGCGGCCGAACGGGTTCGGGAGACCTCCGGCGAACGTCCGGAGCTGTTCCGGGCCGACTTCGCGATCCTCGACGACGTACGCCGTCTGGCCGAGCGGCTCCGGGCGGCGTACGACCGGATCGACGTGCTCGCCAACAACGCCGGCGCGATCGCGCTGCAACCACTGAAAACCGTCGACGGTTTCGAGATGTCGATCCAGGCCAACCACCTGGCCCCGTTCCTGCTGACCAACCTGCTGGCCGACCGGGTGGGCCGGGTCGTGGTGACCGCCTCCGGCGCGCACCGCTTCGGCGCGCTGGACCCGGACAACCTGAACAAGCCACTGCGTAGTTACCGGCCGCTGGGCGCGTACGGCACCAGCAAGCAGGCGAACGTCCTGTTCACCGCCGAGGCGGCCCGGCGCTGGCCGGACGTTGCCGCGTACAGCTTCCACCCCGGGGTGGTCCGTACCCGGTTCGCCAACGACAGCAGGATCGTCGCGATCGGCATGCGTCTCATGCCGTTCCGCAGCCCGGAGAAGGGCGCCGAGACCCTGGTGTGGTTGGCCAGACAGGAGCGTTCCCGGCTGATCAACGGGGGGTACTACGTCAACCGACGCCCGCGTCGACCGCTCCGGAAGGCGGCCGATCCGCAGCTCGCCGCCCGGCTGTGGGCGGCGAGCGCCAAGGCGGTCGGTCTCGATGACTGACCGGGCCGATGAGCTGACACTCGTCGCGATCGTCGAGTTCACCGTCGGGGCGGAGGCCGCCGGGCAGCGCTACGAGGACGCCGTGCTGGCCCTGCTGGAACGGCACGGCGGCCGGTTGGAACGGCGACTGCACGGCACCGACGGGCAGACCGAGGTGCACGTGATCCGGTTCGCCGGACGGGCCGGCTACGAGTCGTTCCTCGCCGACCCGGACCGGGCGGCCCTACGTGCCGCCCTCGGCGAGGCCGCCCCGACGACCCGGGTCATCGAGGTGCACGGAGGTTAGCCGCCACGGAGGAGTCGGTCTGACCGTCGAGCGCGCCGGCGTCGCAGCCACGACAGCACGGGCAGCGCGACCAGGACCGCCAGGATGAACCCCACAGCGAGCGCCCAGAACGGCGGTGGCCCGTAGTGGGGGCGGCCGGATTCGCGTACCGCCCCGTCGATCGCGAGGTCTGCGGCGACCGACAGGTCGGTGATGCCCTCCGGCGTCCGGAAGAGCACCTCCGGCGCGGTCGCCCCCCGACGTAGCACCACGAGTTCCACCGCCTCCGTGCCGACCTCGTGATAGGGCCCCCAGGCGACGTCGTGCTCCTCCGGGCTGTCCACCGCGGCCGGGCCCGGTACGCCGACCAACGCGACCGCCTCGTCCACCGAGCGCCAGCCGAGCAGTTGCACGAACGAGCGGGAGCGCAGCGGCGGGAACGCCGCGCCGGCCAGCGGGGTGCCGTCGACTGTGGACCTGGGGACCAGTGTCCAGGTGCGTCGGTAGGACGGAACCGGGCAGTCGGTGCAGGTGGACCGGCCGAGGACAGCAACCGAACGGCCGTCCGGCAGCCAGGACCCAGCCCCGGCGAGCCGCCCGCCCGCCAACGGCAGCTTCCGGTACGGCTCGGCGACCCGATCCGCGCCCGCGTCGTCCACCCGGGCCAGCCAGACCTGGTCGCGGAGCTGAAGGGCGAGGTCGCCGCCGTCCGGCGACAACGCGGCCGTGCGCCCCGGCGGAACCCAGGTGGTGCCGACCCGCACCCGCAGCACGTCGGCTCCGCGATCCCGGTCGTAGATCCCCACGTACGGGGTGGAGTAGGTGTTCGGGGACGTGAACGTGGTGTCGTCATCGGCGTACACCAGGCGTTTCCCGTTTGGCGCGAAGGCGAGTGGATAGCCGTCCGGGCGATTCGTAGTGGTCCTTCCGGACGTGAGATCGAGCAGCGACGCGCCCATCCAGACATACCGGCCGTCCGGGGAGAGCATCGCCTCGAAGCCCGCGACGGCCGGATCGCCGTCCAGCACGCGGTAGCGATCGTCGTCGGCCGCCACCACGGCCATCCGGGTCTCGAACCAGTTGGTGCGCACGGCGGGACCGCCGAAGAGCATCGCGGCGGCACCCGGCGCCGACGCCCGCACCGAGGCGGTCCGCAGCGGCGGGTCGACGAGCCGGGTGGGCAGGCCCGGGGCGTCGTGCCGAGGGCTGGCGGGCAGCGGCAGGGCGACCGGGTGCAGCGCGTACCCGGTGCCCAGGAGCAGGACCAGGACGGCGAGCGCGCCGGCGACGACGGCCCGGCGACGACGGTGCCGGGTCCGCGCCGCGTCGAAGAGCCCCGCCGGTACGCGCGCGGGCGGCACGTCGTCCGCGAGGCGACGCAGCGCTTCGGAGAGCCGAGTGGTCACCGGGCCACCTCCTGCGGGTCACGGCCGACAAGTTCGGCCAACTCGGGGGCGAGGACACGGAGTCGACCGAGGGCGTGGCGGGTCTGACTCTTCACGGTGCCG
>NZ_JBEYSL010000067.1:0-19142 GCF_040642735.1 Micromonospora sp. NPDC047753
AGCGGGGAGCTGTTCGGGGCAAGCATGCGGGGTTTCCTTCCGAAGGGCGCGATGGGGTACGGCGCCGGGGTGGACCTCGGTCCCGGGGTCGGCGACGATCAGCACCATGGAGTGGGGCGAATACACCGTCAAGGTGGACCGGAGCAAGGTCGCTGGCTTCGCCGATGTGATCAACGGCGGCGATGCTAACTCCTGCACCGATTCTGGTCCGATCCTCACCTGCAAGGTGGTGGCAGAAGAAAACGACTATTACACGTACATCACCATGGTCGACCTAGTCGTGCGGGCGAAGAAGAGCGCGGCGCCCGACCAGCAGGGCGACATCAAGTTCACCATCACCGATAGCGACGGCGGTTCGGCGACCTACCACTCGAGCGTCAGCATCGGTGAGGGGGTGGATCTCGCCGGCGTCGAGCAGGGGCTCGAGCTGAACGCCGCCCTCGGCGACACGCTCGACGTCCCGCTGACAGTGGCGAACCGCGGCGAGAAGGCCGTCGAAAGCGTGGTGCTGTCCTTCGAAGGCGGCTACGGTTTCGGCCCTTCGAAGCGGTACCGGAACTGCGAGTACAGCCCGGCCGACGCCTTCCGCCATGCCTTCGCCTGCCGGTTCCCCAACACAATCGCACCGGGCGGCGCCGCACGGCTGGACTCCAGCTTCGGTTTCACAGTGCCGACCGACGATTCGGCCCCGAACGGTCACACCGGCGTCGTGTCCTGGTACACGCCGGCAGACTGGGAGGAGCGACAGTCCTTCAACCCAACGCGACTCGGGCAGCAGGGCACCGAGGGAGAGCTCAGGCTTGAGCCGGTCGGCCCGCGGAGCACGTCGCGGCAGACAGACGTCAACGAGCAGAATGACGTCACGGTGATGAGACTCCACGTCAGCGGGGACCAGGGGGCTGAGGTGGCGGCGCTCGGGACGCCGGCGACCGCTACCGGAAAGGTCGGCGACACGGTGCCGTTGAAGGTCGGCTACGTCAACAACGGCCCAGCGGCTGTCAACGTTGACGGAGCCAAGGATCTGCGGGCCCGTACCGTGCTGTCGCTCCCGGACGGCGTCACGGCGGTACGCGTTCCGATGACGTGCGCAAGCCCTGGCTTCTGGGTGCCTGGAAAGCCCGGCGGCAAGGAGTACCGCTGTGCCGAGCTCAAACGCCTGGCCAAGGGCGAAAAGATGGAGTACGAGTTCGAGTTGCGCCTCGACGAGGCAGGCACCCGGGCCACAGAGGTGCGGCTGACGTTCGACACAGGCGTGGATCTCAACCCCGCCAACGACAGCGCGAAGATCACCATCATCGCGAGCGCTGACGGCGGGAGCGAGAGCCCCGGTGGGGATGACGGCCAGGAAGGCGGGGGCACCGATGGCTCGCTGCCGATCACCGGTGCCAAGGCCGGCCTGATTGCCGGCATCGGCGGCCTACTGCTCGCCGCCGGCGCTGCGGGCTTCGTGGTGGCCCGCCGCCGCAGGACCCGCTTCGTCGCCTGATCTGTCTCCTGCGCCAACCGTGCCCCGTCGACCCAGGTCGGCGGGGCACGGGTTCACCCGCATGAACTGCTGTGAGCCCCGGGCGCTCACCAGCATCCGGCCCTGACGTCGTGCGGAGTGCCGCAGCGCGGTCAGTGACCTCGGTCCGGGTCGAGGAAGCACGACAGTAGTTGTCTGAACTCCCGCGGGTGCTCGATCGCCGGCACGTGCCCGCATCGACCGAACACGTGCAGACGGACGTCAGCCAGGTGTTCGAGCAGGGGCTGGGCTGCCGTCGCGAGCGGCGTGACCCGGTCCTCGACGCCGTGAACGAGCAACACGGGCGCGCGCACCGCCGCCAGCGTCTGCGCCGAAAGAGTGAGATCGGTGGCCCATCGTGCCCTTGGTGGAGGGAACACCGACGCGAATGCCGCCGCTCCCGCCCGCATCGCGGATTCGCGGGCGGCGACGGCCGAATCGGTCACGAGCGCCTGGTCGAGGACGAGGCGACTGAGCATGTCTCGTGCGCCGGACGGGCTGGCGGGGGCTTCCCAGACCGCGTCGAGGTCGGCGGAGAGCGGGGCCCCGGGTGCGCCCATCGTCGAGACCGCCACGACACGGGTGACCTGCTGGGGGCGCGCGGCCGCCAACGCCAGCGCCACGGCACCGCCCATGGAGTGACCCACCACGGCGTAGTGCGCGATACCGAGGGCATCCATCAGGCTTGCGGCCTGTTCCGTCCACAGCCGGAGCCCACCCCTGGAGCCTGCCGGGAGGGGTGTGCGGCCGAACCCCGCCTGGTCAGGAGCTATCACGTGCCAGGACGTGCCCAGCGCCTGCGCCGTCGTTGCCCAGGCGCCGGACCCGGTCGTGCCGGGTCCGGAGCCGTGCAGCATCAACACCGCGGGCCCCGTGCCGCTGTCCAGGACGTGGACGGGGGAACCGTCGACTGTGACGGTCCGAAGTGCGGTCACCAGGGCAGGTCGGATGTGCTCATGCCGACGCGGGGTCGACGGACTTCGAGAAGAGCTCCATCATCGCCCTGCCGAACTGCGGCATGTCGGGCCACCCGCGGCAGGAGACGAGGTTGCCGTCCACGACGTCGGGAGCGTCGATGACCGTCGCGCCCGCGTTCTCCATGTCACCGGTGATGGGGGGAAAACATGCTGTCTTTCGACCCTGCAGCAGCCCGTACACCGCTGGTACCTGCGCGCCGTGGCACACCAGCGCGATGGGAAGGTTGCGCGCGAAGAAGTGCTCGGTGATGCGCCTGACGTCGGCGTCGACCCGGATCCACTCGGGGGCTCGTCCCCCGGGGATGATGAGGGCGTCATAGCGCTCGACGTCGACGTCGGCCCAGGGCACGTCGACCGGCAGCTTGCGGCCGTTCTTCTCGACATAGGCGTCGGAGTTGGGGTCGAACTCGTGGATGACCAGTTGCACGTCGCGCATCGTCCGTGACGAGACGTCGACGTCCCAGCCGCCCTCCTGCACGCGGTAGTAGGGATACATGGTGTCGAGCTCCTCGGCGGCGTCGCCGGTCAGGAGCAGCGCTCTGGGCACCTACTTCTCCTCGCATCTAGGGACGGGTGAGGTGGATCCAATCCGATCCGATCAGGATTGAGTCAGCATTCCTGGGCCCAGCGCGCCCGTCAAGCCTCTACCGTCATTCCGTCCGCGTGCTCGATCTCGTTGAACAATCGTCGGAAACGCTCACCGGATCGCAGGATGTGCCGACGCATCGCGTAGGCGGCCGCGTCGGGGTCACGCGCGGCGATCGCGGCCACGACGTCCTCGTGCTCGGCCATGGCCAGGTGAGTGACCTGGGTGTCGTGGTGAAGCCGGAAAAGATGCACGTGGCTGTGCAGGCGAGCGAGCGTTTCACGGATGACCTGGTTCTCCGCGCTCAGGGCGACGAGATCGTGGAAGGCCGCGTCGCGTAGCCCGAAGGCGCCGTAGGCCATGGGTCCACTGCCCCCCTCCAGCTCCGCCATCTCCTCCAGCATCCGTCGCAGACCCGCCACCTGCTCCGCGGATGCGCGTTCGGCGGATCTGCGCGCCGCTGCCGGCTCGAGGAGCAGGCGGACCTCGAGCATGTCCTCGAACCGGTGACGGGTTATCTGGGGAGGAATGCGGTAGCCGGCATGGGGCACCCGCACGACCAGACCCTCGGCCTCCATCCGGTTCAGAGCGTCTCGGATCGGCGTCTGCGAGACTCCCAGCTCCCGGGCCAGGACGTCGATCGTGACGCGGGAGCCAGGCTCGATCCGTAGCGACATCAGCTGTCCGAGCAGCGTGTCGTACACCTCGTCGGCGAGCCGGCCGCCAGATCTTCCCGCCGGCGTTCCACCCGTCACGGCCCTGCGGCCCCGCGCGGTCATCGCTTCGTCGTCCATCGTGACGTGAGGTCCCTTCCTGCGCCTTCGCGAAACTATTGACATCAGTCACAACGCTGCGGCATGCTGACGCCCCCACGCGATCGTATAGGAAAAGTGACGCACGCCCGCCATCCTGTACATCGCGGCACCACCCGCCACCGCTCCACTTCGATCACCTGAAACTCCCACGAGCATGCTCGACGTCCCGCTCGGGTCGTCACCGGGTCGCAGCTGAACCGAAGGACCTCCCGACGGCAGGCAGACCCGGCACTCGCGGCGTACTCGTGACACCGGTCCGCGGGTCGGTCCCCGCGGCAGCCCGGCAACGCGCCTGAACAACCCAGCAACTGCGCGGCGAAGCACATAGCGAGGCCTTAGAAGTTCCCACCCAGAAAGCAGGCAATAAGATGCGGTACCTGAAGCGAACAGGACGATTGTCCGATCCCGGCCGAAAGGTGCAGCTGGCGACCCTGGCCATGCTGCTGGTGGCCACGACCGCGACGGCGTGCGGCGATGGCAAGGACGACGGCGAGAAGGCGAGCGCCCCCAAGGCGCCGGCGACCATCCCGGAGCTCACCAAGGATCCGCTGACGCTCAGCTTCATCTGGTTCGACTGGCCGCCCGCCAAGGCACTGGAAGCCTTCGCGAACGCGGAGTACAAGAAGGAACGGCCGAACGCGACCATCAAGGTCAACACCGTGCCGAACGCGAACTGGCACGACGCCATGTTCACCCAGTTCGCGGCGCGAAAGACCGACTTCGACATCGCGATCCTGGACTCGCAACACATCGGCGAGGCCGTGACGAACGGCAACATCCTCGACATCACCGACTTCGTCAAGAAGAACATCGACGTCACCGCGTACGACCCGTACCTCCTGGCGGCCTACGGCCAGTACCCCCAGGCGGAGACCGGCAAGCGCGACGAGAACGCCAGCCTGTACGGACTACCGCTGCTCGGCGACACCTGGACGATGATCTACCGCAAGGACCTGATCGGTGACAAGCCACCGCAGACCTGGGACGAGATGATCGCGGCCGCCGCGAAATGCCAGGCGGAAAACCCTGGCGTCAGCGGGCTGGCTTTCCACCAGGCCAACGGCTCCGACGCCGCGGCCGTCACCTACAACACGGTGAACGGCGTCTACGGCGGCAACCTCTGGGACTCCAAGGCACGCAAGATCGAGGGTGTCCTCAACGACACTGCGGGCCAGGAGGCGATGGACGTCCTGGTCAACAAGATGAAGCCGCTGACCGCCAAGGGTTCCGGCAACTGGTTCATCGACGAGGTGAACGCGGCGGTCGCCCAGGGCAAGGCCTGCATCGCGTTCAACTGGATCGCCGCGAGTGGCGGCCTGCTCGATCCGAAGCAGTCGACGCTCGGTACCAGCCGGGAGAAGATTCTCGACAAGTTGGGTTTTGCCACCCTGCCGAGCCAGAAGACGAACCTGGTTCCCCTCGGGGGCATGGGGATGCACGTGTCGGCCTACTCCGGCAAGGACAACCAGGCCGAGGCCCTGAACTTCATGGAGTGGTTCGAGCGGGCTGACATCCAGAAGAAGTGGGCCGCGGCTGGTGGCGTGCCGTCACGTACGGACGCAATCCAGTCACCCGAGTTCCTCAACGCCGGGCCGTTCAACAAGGTGTACGCCGACTCGGTGCCGCGGATGCGGGACATGTGGAACGTGCCCGAGTACGCGCGCCTCGTCGACATCGAGAACACCAACGTGAATGCGGCCCTCAACGGCGCGAAGAAGCCCAAGGATGCGCTCGACGACATCGCCAAGGAGCAGCAGGGCGTGCTCGACTCCGGCAACCGCAAGGGTGGCGGCGGACTGTGAGTGACCCCGCCCCTCTGGCGACCGACGATCCTGGGCAGGTGGCATCCGCGAGGCCACCTGCCCGGGGTCGGGCCCCTCGGCTGAGCGACCGCGGGCTCGCCGTTGCCTTCATCTCCCCCGCGATGCTGCTGCTGCTCGCCATGTCGGTGTTCCCGTTGCTGTGGGCGTTGTACCTGTCTTTCACCGACTACTCCGCCACCCGCGGGGGGCCGGCCGATTTCATCGGATTCGGGAACTACACCGCCATCCTGACGTCGGCGCAGGTCCACACGAGGGCCCTGACAACGTTGATCTACGTGGTCGGCGCGGTCGGCCTGCAGACCGTGCTCGGATTCGGCATCGCCTACCTGATCTCACGGCGCACGCATGGGCGAGGAGTGCTGACCACCCTGTTCCTGGTGCCGATGATGCTCTCGCCGGTCGTGGTCGGGCTGTTCTGGCGATTCATGCTCGACGCGCAGTTCGGCGTGGTCAACAGCATGCTCGGCTCGCTCGGTCTGGGGCAGGTGGAGTGGCTCACCCGCCAGCGAACGGCACTGCTGTCCCTGATCGTGGTCGACACCTGGCAATGGACGCCGTTCATCATGCTCATCGCGCTCGCGGGCCTCACCGCGGTTCCCAAGTACCTCTATGAGGCCGCCTCGATCGACCGGGCGTCGGAATGGTTCCGGTTCCGCACCATCACGCTTCCGCTGGTGTGGCCGCTGCTCCTCATCGCCGTGATGTTCAGGGCCATCGAGGCATTCCGCCTGTTCGACCTCGTCTACATCCTCACCAACGGCGGCCCGGGCGTCTCTACCGAGACGTTGTCGTTCCACATCTACAAGGTCGCGTTCCTGGGCTTCAACACCGGAACCGCTTCGGCGTACGGAATCCTCATGGTCCTCGTCGTCATCGTCCTCACGCAGTTCTACCTGCGCTATTTGAACAAGCTCAAGGAGGGCTGATGGCCGTCTCCGTCGACGAGGCAGTGGCCACGGGTCCTGCCCGGGATCACACGCCCCCCGCGCGCCGCCTCGGCAGCCGAGGCCGCTCCGTGCTGGAGGTCGCGCTGCTGACCGCGCTGGCCGTCGTGATGCTCTTTCCGGTGCTGTGGATGATCGAGACGTCCATCAAGGAGAACCGGGACGTCTACGCCATCCCGGCCAAGTTCTTCGACTTCAAGATCACTCTGAGTCATTACAAAGACGTGTTCGTCTCCCCCGGCGGCGGTCGCTCGGCCCTGTCCGTCTCGTTCCTCAACTCGGTCGTGGTGGCCGGAGCCTCCACGGTGCTGGCCACCGTGCTGGGCGTCCCGGCGGCCTGGGCCTACTCACGATTCGCCGTGAAGGCCAAGAAGGACCAACTGTTCTTCATCCTGTCCACGCGCTTCATGCCGCCCGTGGTGGTCGTGATCCCGATCTTCCTCATGTACCGCCAGGTCGGACTCATCGACAACAAGCTCGGCTTGATCCTCATCTACACCGCGTTCAACGTCCCGTTCACGATCTGGATGATGAAGGGGTTCGTCGACGAGGTGCCCGCGGAGTACGAGGATGCCGCCATGCTCGACGGCTACACCCGGCTGCAGGCGTTCCGGCGCTTCACCCTTCCCCTGCTCGTGCCCGGCATCGCCGCGACGGCGGTCTTCGCGCTCATCTTCTCGTGGAACGAGTTCGTGTTCGCCACCTTCCTCACCTCCAGCGACGACGTCCGGACGGCCCCACCCGCCATCGCCGGCCTGATCGGCGGCACCACTACGGACTGGGGCCTCGTGGCCGCC
This sequence comes from Micromonospora sp. NPDC047753, assembly GCF_040642735.1. NCBI lineage: Bacteria > Bacillati > Actinomycetota > Actinomycetes > Micromonosporales > Micromonosporaceae > Micromonospora > Micromonospora sp. NPDC047753. The sequence goes on from NZ_JBEYSL010000067.1 coordinate 7,447, forward strand.
GCCTCCGTGGTGTTCGCCCTACCGGTGCTCGTCTTCGCGTACCTGGTGCGCAAGCACCTCATCGCCGGCGTGACGCTCGGGGCGGTGCGACGCTGATGGCGGGCATCGAGGTGACCGCGCTGCACAAGCGCTACCCGGACGGGACGGTCGCAGTCGAACACGTGGACCTGTCCATCGGCCACGGCGAGCTGTTCGTGATGCTCGGCCCTTCGGGTTGCGGCAAGACGACCACGCTGCGGGCCATAGCCGGCCTGGAGAGGCAGACGACGGGTGACATCCGCATCGGCGACACGCTGGTCAACGACCTGCCGCCCGCCGAGCGCGACATCGCCATGGTGTTCCAGTTCTACGCCCTCTACCCGCACCTGAAGACCCGCGACAACCTGGCGTTCCCGCTGCGGGCCGAGGGACTGCCCAAGCAGGAGGTGCACGAGCGGGTCAACGAGGCCGCCCGGCTGATGCAGCTCGGTCCACTCCTGGACCGGCGACCCCGCCAGCTGTCCGGTGGTGAGCAGCAGCGCGTCGCGCTCGCTCGCGCCCTGGTACGGCGACCGCGCGCGTTCCTCATGGACGAACCTCTCACCAACCTGGACGCGGAGCTGAGGGCGGACATGCGCACGGAGATCAAGCACCTGCAGGGCGAACTGGGCGCCACGATGGTCTACGTCACCCACGACCAGGTCGAGGCGATGTCGCTCGGTCACCGGATCGCCATCCTCAACAAGGGCCGCGTCGAGCAGATCGGCACGCCGCTGGAGGTCTACGACCGCCCGGCGAGTCTCTTCTGCGCCGCATTCATCGGCTCCCCGCCGATGAACCTCATCGAGGTGGAGGTGACCGACGGGAAGCTGCGCGGTCAGGGCGGACTGGTCCTCACGCCACCGCCGGGCCTGCCGCGCGACCGTCGCCTGATCGCGGGCGTCCGGCCGGAGGCGCTGGAAGTCACCGAACCAGGGGCGGATCGCTCGGTCCCGGCCCGCGTGGTCTCGGCGGAGTGGCTGGGCGACGAAATCATCTACGTGGTCGACCACGGCGGCCAGCGCGACGTACGGGTTCGGATGCCACCGACCGTCCGTTTCGCCGCTGACGCAACCGTCGGGTTGCGGCACACCGGCGGCACCCCGGCGGTCTACGACGTGAGCACGGAAGAGCTGGTGGCCTGATGGGAACCGTGGCAGCGTACGGGCTGCGCAAGTCCTTCGGAAAAGTCCAGGCCCTCGACGGGGTGACGCTGGACGTGCCGGACGGCTCGTTCTTCGTCGTGCTGGGGCCCTCCGGGGCAGGCAAGACGACGACCCTGCGAGCGATCGCCGGCCTTGACAAGCTTGACGCCGGGTCGGTGCATCTGGACGGCAGGGACGCGACCGGTGACACCCCGGCCGCACGCGACCTGGCCATGGTCTTCCAGAGTTACGCCCTCTACCCGCGACACACGGTGTACGAGAACATCGCTTCGCCGCTGCGGGCACGTCGCTGTTCGTCGAGCGAGATCGCCGCTGCCGTCGAGCAGATGTCGAACCTGCTGCACATCGAGCGGTTGCTGCAGCGTCGTCCGGCGCAGTTGTCGGGTGGTGAGATGCAGCGCGTCGCCCTGGCTCGGGCGCTGGTCCGTCGTCCGCGCGCGTTCCTCATGGACGAGCCGCTGACGAATCTCGACCTCAAGCTCCGCGTCGAGATGCGCACCGAGCTCACCCGCATCCACCGCAGCCTTGGAGCGACCTTCGTCTATGTGACCAACGACCAGGTCGAGGCTCTGTCCATGGCCGACCAGGTCGCGGTCCTGAAGGAGGGGACTGTGCAACAGGTCGGATCACCGACCGAGGTGTACGAGCGCCCAGCCAACCAGTGGGTCGCGGGATTCGTCGGGAGCCCGCCGATCAGCCTGCTCGCCTGCCGTGCCGAGGGGGATCGTCTGGTCGGTGCCGAAGGCTGGACGCTGCCGCGGCCCCGCTGGACCACGGCTGAGGACGGTCGTGAGCTGATGCTGGGCCTGCGGTCGGAGGACCTGTCGGTCGAGCAGCGTGGGAACGCGTCGTTGTCGGGCGAGCTCTACGGGCTTGAGCCGCTCGGTGACCGGACGGTGGTCGACGTCCGGGTCGGAACGGAGATCCTCAAGGTCAAGGCCCGACCCACAGTCACGGGTACGCCGGGCGAACGGGTGCAAGTCACCGTCGACCTGGACCGTGCGCACCTGTTCGACGCGGGCACCGGGGTGTCGCTGTCCGAGGCTGGGCGGTAACGGCTCCGGGCGGCGACGGCGACATGCGCCCGTACGTGGCAGTCGAGCCCCGCCTCACCCGCGACGAGGGCGTGTGACCCGTCCGTCAATACGCACAGCGCGACCGCTGAGGCACGCCGGACATCACGAGGAAGATCACAGGAGGCTACGCGATGAGTGACCCGATGAACGTGCTGGCCCCCGAGCATCGGCGGCTCCGGATCGGCGACGCGTGGCGCGACGCCGCAAGCGGAGCCACCTTTGCCGTCGAGGACCCGGCCACCGGCAAGACCATCGCCGAGGTGGCGGACGCTGACGTCGTCGACGGGCTCGCCGCCCTGGACGCGGCGAGCAGGGCAATGGCGGAGTGGGCGGCCACTCCGCCACGGAGACGGTCAGAGTTGCTGACCGCGACGTACCGGGCACTGACCGAGCGATCCGAGGAGATCGCCCGGCTGATCACGCTGGAGATGGGAAAGCCGCTCGCCGAGGCTCGGGGAGAGGTGGCCTACGGTGCCGAGTTCTTCCGTTGGTTCGCCGAGGAGGCGGTGCGCGTCGAAGGGCGCTACAGCATCGCTCCCGCAGGTGGATACCGCATCCTCACCGTGCCGAAGCCGGTCGGACCGTGCGTCTTCGTGACGCCCTGGAACTTTCCGTTGGCCATGGGTGCCCGCAAGATCGCTCCTGCGCTGGCTGCCGGCTGCACGACGATCACCAAGCCAGCAGGTCAGACGCCGCTCACCATGCTGCTCCTGGCCCGCATCATGGAGGAGGTCGGCGTTCCCCCGGGCGTCGTCAACGTGGTGACCACCAAGCGTTCCGGCGCGGTGGTCTCCGCACTGCTGGCCGACAGTCGGACCCGCAAGCTGTCCTTCACCGGGTCGACCGAGGTCGGGCGGGTCCTGCTACGACAGGCCTCGGACAATGTGCTGCGCACCTCCATGGAACTGGGCGGCAACGCCGCCCTGATCGTGTGCGCCGACGCTGACCTGGACGTCGCGCTCGACGGTGCCATGGTGGCCAAGATGCGCAACATCGGGGAGTCCTGCATCGCGGCCAACCGGATCTACGTCGAGGAGCCGGTGCGCGAGGAGTTCACGGCGCGCTTCGCCGAGCGGATGGGCGCTCTCTCGGTGGGCCATGGTCTCGACGACGGCGTGAACGTCGGGGCGTTGATCGACGAGGCCTCGGTCACCACGATCGACGGGCTCGTCGCCGATGCGGTCGATCGCGGCGCCCGGGTCCTGGTGGGCGGCGAGCGACCCGATGGGTCGGGCCACTTCTACCCGCCCACGGTCCTCGTTGACGTGCCCGAGGATGCACGAATGCTGCAGGAGGAGATCTTCGGGCCGGTGGCGCCGATCATCTCGTTCACGTCCGACGACGAGGTGATGGCGAAGGCCAACGACACCGAGCACGGCCTGGCCGGATACGTCTTCACCCGTGACCTCCAGCGGGCGCTCCGGTTCGCCGAAGGGCTGGACACGGGGATGCTCGGCATCAACCGTGGTCTGATATCGGATCCGTCAGCTCCGTTCGGCGGCGTGAAGCAGTCCGGGATCGGCAAGGAGGGGTCGCACGAGGGCGTCCTCGAGTACCTCGACCTCACCTACGTGGCGATCGACCTACCGTGACCGGCCTGCTGCCCCGGGCGCCCGCCGCGCGCGTCTGCGCCACCCGGGCGGCCAACCTCGCCGACGCCGTCCCGGTCCCGCAGGTGACCTGGACGTCCACCCAGCACATCGCCGCCGACGCTCCGGAGAGGCACCGCCATGCTTGAGACCGTCCGCGGACCACGCCAGCTGATAGTGGGCGAAGGGGTCGCGCAGAACATCCCCCGAGTGGTGGCCGAGAGTGGCTCGCGAGTCCTCATCGTGACCGACCAGGTTCTCCTGGGGCAGCCAGGCGTGGCCGAGATCGTGGCCGCCGTACGGGAAAAGGTCGAGGCCGTCGAGGTGTTCTCCGACGCGACCTCGGACGTGCCTCTCTCCGATGTCGCCCTGGCCGTCTCGGCCGCAGCCGAGGTGAACGCCGACGTGATCCTCGCCATCGGGGGCGGCACGGTGATCGACCTCGCCAAGATCGTCGGCGTCATCCGGCGCCACGGTGGGACGCCGCGTGACTTCTACGGCGAGTCGAGGGTGCCGGGGCCGACGATCCCTCTCGTCGCGGTCCCCACGACGTCCGGCACCGGCTCCGAGCTCACACCCGTCTCGGTGTTGACCGACCCGGACCGCGAGCTGAAGGTGGGGGTTTCCAGCGTCCACATCGTCCCCGACTTCGCCATCGTCGACCCCGAACTCACCTACACCTGCCCGGCGACCGTCACCGCCCACTCCGGTATCGACGCGTTCTGTCACGCCGTGGAGAGCTATACGGCCCGGCCTCGGGCCCACGGACCGCGCGACCCGGTGGAGCAGGTGTTCCTCGGCCGCAACCCGATCACCGACCACTACGCGCTCCGCGCCGCGGAACGCATCGCCCGTAGCTTGCGCCGTGTGGTCAGGGACGGAAGCGACACGGCCGCGCGCGCGGACATGTCCTATGGATCGATGCTCGCCGGGATCGCCTTTTCCCACGCGGGCAACGCGGCCCCGCACGCTCTCCAGTACCCCATCGGCGCAGCCACGCACACGCCGCACGGCCTGGGCGTCGGACTGCTACTGCCCTACGCGCTGGACGCGGCCAGGGATGCCATCACAGACCGGTTGGCCATCCTCGCCCGGGTGTGCGGGCTCGACGTCACCGACGCCTCCGACGCCGAGGCCGCAGACACGTTCCTCACCTGGCTCGACGGGCTCCTTGCCGACATCGGTATCCCTGCCACCTTGGCGGACATCGGCGTGGCACGCGCCGACCTCCCGCGCTTCGCGGAGATGGCCAGTGGTGTCACCCGCCTGATCCAGAACCACCCGGGCCCGAGCGACACCGCCAGCCTGACCGCGATCCTCGAAGCGGCCTGGACCGGGGACCGGACCCGACACGCCCTGACTCCGAGCAGAGAGTGACCGACTCCAGGCCGCCTCAATCCCCCTCGTACATGCCTAGGACTGCGCTGCCGGGCCGGAGTCAGGGACGGGCCGTAGGCGTGCCGACATGCAGCGCCCTTGACACACTCCGTACCGCTGCTTGTGGGTTCTCGGTCACCTGGTCCGTTCGATGACGCCGGCGATGCCGAGGCCGTTGCGCGAGGCGGCGCCGCTACCCCAGAAGGACGAGCTGCCCGGGACGTTCGCCAGGGCATCAAGGTGCGGGTCACCGCCGCCGACCTTCGGCCCGTACTCCACACTCCACCGGCCGCCGGTGTAGCGCAGCAACAGCGTGCCCGGGTACTCGATGTACGGAGGGATGGGATTCGTGCCACTGATCCAAACATTGCCGTTCGCATCACCGGCAACGGCGTACGCCCGGCCAGCAGGCGCCGGTCCGGCCAACCGCTGCCACGTTCGACCGTCCCAGTGCAGGATGACGGGCTTGGGAGCGGTGTCGTAGTCCTGCGTGCCGACGGCCCAGACGTCGGTCGACGAGCGGGCCCACACACCCGTCAGTTGGGTGCTCGGAGTCGACGGCAGTGCCGCCACCTGCCACGCACCGCCGATGCGCTGCACGATCATGGGCTGCGGGTAGGGGGCGTCGGCGAGGTAGCGATCGCCGGCGGCGAACAGGCTGCCGTCCTGAGTGCTGGAAACCGCCCGCAGGACACCGTTGTGCTGCTCCGTCCCCGGCACCGCCACCCGGTTGAACTGACCGGTGTCGCCTTCGAGGACGAGCGGCCCGGAGCCGTCGTGGCCGACGAACACCGCCCGCCCACCGCCGGTGGCCGCCACGTCCAGCAGCGTGGAAGGCCCTGTAGAGGTGCCCAACGGCGTGTGTCCCGTCCAGGTCTGGCCGTTGAAATGTCCGGCGTACGGCTCGCCGTGGACTCCGAGGCCCACCGTCCAGACGTCCCCCTCGCTCACGGCAGCCGCCCTGTACAGCAGGAACGCCTCGTGCGGCAGCCGCTGTTCCGTCCACGTCCGCCCGTTCCACCGCAGCAGCGCGTAGGGCTCGTCGATCGAGTATCCGGTGTAGGTCGATGCCTGATATCCGACCGACCAGGCATCGTTCGGGCCGGTGGCGACCACGTCGGTCAACCGGCTGTCCTGGATCAGCGGAGGCACCGTCGCCTTCCACACCGACGGGATGGCGGCCACGCCTGACGTTGCCGGCAGGAGCAACACGCTTGCCGCCACCGCGGCGAGCGTCGCCGCCGATAGCCCGCGCCGTGCCAGTGATCGCATAATGGTCCCCTCCTGGATTGGTGGACGACCTTCAGCGTGGCGCTCATCAATGGATTGCGTGCACCCAGATCGCCGCCCGTAACGAAGCCGTAAGAACGACCGTTCCGCGTACTGGGCGACGACCAGCCGTCCTCGACGAGGTCCCACCCGCTGACATCAGGATGAATCACCACCACCGGACCAGCGCGACGCCGTAGCCGCACCCTGGCGGTCCCCGGCGGCGCCGCCGGCGGCTGCCGGTTGACCTCCGCGCGCTACCTGGCGACGATCATTCGTACCACCATCTCGTACGCCGGCAGACCGCACCGCATCCCGACACCGAGAGGGCTACCCGTCAGCCCGGCATGCGAGGCTCAAGCTCCACGACCAACGAGCCACGCCGATGTGGCCCCCGGACACCGCCATCGCCGCACAAGTCCTGGCAGGACAGCCCGCCCCCAATCCCACACCCCTTGTGCCCGGAGGAACGCAGACCATGGACCACGCTTCTCAGCTCATCCAGGAGCGGAGTGCCCCGCCGGCCACGCTGGTGATCTTCGGTGCCTCCGGTGACCTGACCCGGCGTAAGCTGCTGCCCGCAATCGAGAGCCTGGCTCGGCACGAGCGGCTCCCGGACCAGTTCGCGCTGGTCGGCGTCGCGCGTACGTCGATGACCGACGAGCAGTTCGCCGAGAGCGCCCTCGGTGCACGCACCCTCGCCAGCAAGCGCCAGCTCCAGAGCGGCGTGCGGTACGTGGCCGGCGGGTACGACGACCCGGAGACGTACAAGCGGCTCGTGGAGACCCTCGACGAGCTGGACGCACAGCGGGGCACGTCCGGCAACCGGCTCTTCTACCTGTCCACCCCCGCCGGGGCCTTCGAGCCGGTGATCAACGGACTGGCCGGTGTCGGGCTCAACCAGCCACGCGAAGGCTCCTTCTCCCGCCTGGTCATCGAGAAGCCGTACGGACGCGACCTGGCCACCGCCCGCGAGCTCGACGGCGTCGTGCACAGCGCGTTCGACGAGCACCAGGTCTTTCGTATCGATCACTATCTGGGCAAGGACACCGTCCAGAACGTGCTGGCGCTGCGCTTCGCGAACTCGATCTTTCAGCCCATTTGGGATCGCTCCTGGGTCGACCACGTGCAGATCACCGTCGCCGAGACCCTCGGCGTCGGCAGCCGCGGCGGCTTCTACGAGGACGCCGGCGCGATGCGGGACATCGTGCAGAACCACGTGCTCCAGGTCCTCGCGCTGGCGCTGATGGAGCCGCCGGCCTCATTCGAGGCTGAGGGCCTGCGCAACGAGAAGGTGAAGTTGCTGCAGGCGATCCGGCTCCCCACCGACCGGGACATCGCCGAGGCCGCGGTCCGGGGACAGTACACCCGGGGCGGCACCCGCGAGGAGCTGATGGCCGGCTACCGCGAGGAGACCGGCGTCGACCCTCTGTCGCGGACCGAGACCTACGCCGCTATGCGACTGAACGTGGACAACTGGCGCTGGGCCGGGGTGCCGTTCTACGTACGCACCGGCAAGCGCCTGCCGGCCCGGCTCACCGAGGTGGCACTGCAGTTCCAGCGGCCGCCGCACCTGCCGATCCCGACCGATCAGCTCACCGGCCTCGATGCTGACGCGCTGATCCTGCGGATCCAGCCGAACGAGGGCATCTCGCTGCGCTTCGGCGCCAAGGTGCCGGGGCACTCCTTCCGGGTCCGCACCGCCACCATGGAGTTCTCCTACGACCAGACGTTCGTCGAGGAGTCCCCGGAGGCATACGAGCGTCTGCTCCTGGACGCGCTGATCGGCGACGCGTCGCTCTTCATCCGCAGCGACGAGGTGCAGCAGTGCTGGCGGATCGTCGACCCGATCATCGACCACTGGGAGAAGGACAACTCGCCGATCCCCACCTACGAGGCCGCCTCCTGGGGGCCGACCGACGCCGACCGGCTCATCGGCCGGCACGGCCGCAAGTGGCGCAACTCCGCGTGACCCCGCCAGAGCGGGTCCGGTCGATGTACGCAGCTCGGTCGGTAGGCGGGTATCGATCGAGTGCGGCGGTACCCGTCTCTGACCTGACCGCGACGAGGGAGGTGCCGACTACCGATCCCCGATCACCGGCCGGAGGGGCGCAGCACCGGCGTCAGCGCCTTGCGGGGGCCACCCCGCAGGGCAGGCGGCCGAGGGCGGCCTACGGCAGACGCCGCGCCGTCAGGACCGGAATGGCGTCGTCGGTCCCGCGGACCGACACGGTGGCTTGGGACGACGACGGCCGCGGTAGGCGCACCGCACCGACCGCGACCCCGGAGATGACCAGCACGCTGGCCAGGATCGTGACGGCGGTAAGGGGCTCACCCTGGAAGACGGCTGCGGCACCCAGACCGAACACCGGTATCAGCAACGCGTAGGGGGCCACCGCGGTGGCTCCGTGGATGCGGATCAGGTATCCCCAGATCGCGTAACCTAGCAGCGTCGCCACCCAGGCCACGTACACGGCGGCGACCACACCGGACACCGACAGCGAGCGCAGCGCGGCGAGGTCTTCCTGAACGCCCTCGAAGACGCCCGAAAGGATCAGCAATGGAAGGGGAGGAACCACGCTCACCCAGACCATGAACCGGAACATGTCCGGCGGGTTGGCCTTGCGGGTCGCGATGTTCGCCAGTCCCCAGCAAGCGGCAGCGGCCAGCACCAACAGGAACCCGACGACCGGCGTCGTCCCACCGAGCCGCGTGCCCACCAGGACGATCCCGGCCATGGCGACGCCCAGGCCGGCCAACTGCACCACCCTGGGCCGCTCGCGCAGCAGCAAAGTGGCGAGAACAATGGTGAACGCCGCCTGACTCTGCAACACCAGGGAAGCAAGTCCGGCTGGCATGCCGACGTGCATCCCGATGAAGAGGAAACTGAACTTCAGCACGCCGAGAACTGTTCCGACGATGAGAACCCACCGCCAGGCGACCCGTGGCGAACCGACGAATAAGACCGCCGGTATCGCGGCGAGGATAAAGCGCAGAGCGGAGAAGAACAGCGGCGGAAACTCTTTCAGGCCCACATCGATGACAACGAAATTCACGCCCCAGACCGCCGCGACGAAAACGACCAGCCCGACATGAGTCGGCTTCATCGCGATCTCCTCACCGCACATTCTCCTACCCGGCACGCGCCACCGGACCCGACCCATGATGTCTCATCAGGCGTCGCCGCCAAGGACCCAAAGGCTGACACTTTCTAATGGGAGTTCGTTAGCATGGCTTCATTACACGATCTGGGCCGGCTGCGTGCGCTGCACGCCGTGGCGGCCTTCGGTTCCATCAGCGGGGCCGCATCGGCGCTCGGCTACACGCCGTCCGCCGTGTCACAGCAGATCGCCAAGCTGGAGCGGGAGGCCGGCGCCCCCCTTCTCGACCGTGCGGGACGCCGGGTGGCGCTTACCCCCGCTGGGCAGATCCTCGCGCAGACGGCGGGAGAGGTGCTGGTGGCCCTGGAGCGGGCGGAGACCCGACTGAAACTGCAGCACGGAACGCCGACCGGCCGCCTCACGCTCGCCGCCTTCCCGACGGCCTGCCGAGGACTCCTGCCGGACGTGCTGGTGCAGTTGACCCGCCGGCACCCCGGCCTGGACCTCCGAGTGTCGGAGGTGGACCCGCTCCGCGGCGTCGACCTGGTGGCCGAGGGAGAGGTCGACGTCGCCGTCGTGCACGACTGGCACAACACCCCGCTGGTCCTCCCGGACGGCTTGCGGTGCACCCCGTTGGGCGACGACGTGGCCGACGTGCTCCTGCCGGCCGGGCATCCACTGGCGGGCCGGGACGAGGTTTCCGCCGATGACCTGGTCGCCGAGCGGTGGATCAGCCAGCGGTCCGGATCGATGTGCCACGCGTGGCTGCTGCGAACTTTCGCCGAGCGGGGCCGGCAGCCCGACATCGCCTGCCAGGTGGACGAGTACCAGTCCCAGGTGTCGTTGGTGGCCGCCGGGCTGGGCGTCGCTTTGCTGCCCCGGCTGGGCCGTGGGCGCCTGCCGTCGGAGGTCGTGGCACTGCCGCTGCGGCCAACCAGCTCCCGGCAGATCATGGCCGTCTGGCGGGCGAGCACCAGCGACCGGCCGGCGATCACTGCCGCCCTCGACGCGTTGCACGAAGCATCCGCTGCTTGGACCGCCCACTGTGATTTCCCGAATGTCGTGATGTGCTCCCCTACGACTTCGGCGTCCGATTACGGCGGTGGTGGACGATCAGCGCGACCGCGCAGAGCACCGCCACCAGGCCGAACGCCGAGCTGACCCACTGGTTGTCCGCCGCGGTCGAGAGCACCACGTTGGCCGCCGCGCTGACGAAGAGCACCAGCCACAGCAACGGACGCAGCAGGCCACCCGGCCTTTTCGGTGCGGCGACCGGGGTCTCGGTGATGCGGTACGGATCGGTCATGACTGCCTCCTTCGGCAAACGTTTCCTGACGCCGTCAACGCTAGGGACGCGGCGCGGCGGAGACGATCCCGCCAGCTCGACGACAGTGGTACAGCAGGCTGTACCTTCCGCCCCGACGTCGCCGGGCGGGGCCTACGGTGGCCTATGTTGGCGGTGGAGGTGGGTCGATGGCGTACGTGCGGGGCCAGGTTCGCGCCTCGGTCGACGCCTTGGAGCACCTCGTCGGAGGGCTGGGCACCGCCACGCTGGCGCTGGGCGCGCTGCTCTGGGCGGCGATCGTGGCGGTGACCTGCCTGGGCGGGGTGGGGCTGCTGGCGGCACCGGGTGCGTTGCGGGCGGTGCGCTGGGTGAGCGACCGCGAGCGGGCCCGGCTGTCCCGCCGGGGCGAGCCGATCCCCACACCGGGGCCGGTGCCGGCCGGGTTGCGAACGGCGACGCGCGATCCCTTCGTACGCCGCGAGCTGGGCTGGGTCGCGCTGTACTCGCTCGTCGGCTTGGTGACCGGGCTGGTCGGCATCGCGCTGCCGCTCTATGCGGTGCAGGACGGCACCTTCCCGCTGTGGTACCGGCTGGTCCCCCCCGACGCCGCGCCGGGGATCGTCTGGTGGCGCATCGATGGCCTGTCCGACGCGCTCTGGGTCGGGGTGCTCGGGGTGGGCTGCCTGGCCGCCGCGATCTGGTTCAGCCCGGTCCTCGCCCGTCTCCAGGCATGGCCGGGCCGGTGGCTGCTGCCGATCCACCCGGTCGATGAATTCGGCCAGGCTCCGGCGGTACGCCTCCAAGAGGTCCATGCC
>NZ_JBEYSL010000068.1:0-18933 GCF_040642735.1 Micromonospora sp. NPDC047753
GACCTGCCTGTGGAGCAGGTCCGCGACGCCCGGTTGGGCGGACGTCGGTGGTGGCACACCCTGCGCCGGTTGGCCCGGCACAACCTGTCGGCGGTGGTGGCGGTGTCCGTGCTGGAGTTCGTCCAGGTCTGGAACGACCTGGTGGTGGGGCGGCTGTTCAGCGCGTCGGGGTCCTCGCCGCTCGGGCCGTTCCTGGCCGAGCAGACCCGCAGTTTCGTGAGCAACAGTGGCGCGCTGGCCGCCAGCTCGGTGCTCGCCTCGGTGCTGCCGGTGGTGCTGGTGGTCCTCTCGCGGCGGCACCTGGTCGCCGGGCTCGTCTCCGGGGGCGTGCGGTGACCGGGCCGGGTGGTGCGCGCGGCGGCTCACGCTGGCCGGCGTTGATCGCGATCGGCGGCGTGGTCGGCAGCGTCCTCGCCAACGTGGCCAGCAACCTGGCCGGCAATGTCCTCTCCGAGCTGGCGGCCAGCGTGCTCGGGCCGGTGACCATCGTCCTGGCCTCCGGCGGCGTCGTCGGTTACGTGGTGTACGAGGTGCGCCGCCGCCGGACCGGCCGGGAGGTCGGCCCCGAGCCGACGGAGGTGCTCACCACCCCGGCCGCCGGAGCTCCCAACCTGCCCTACACGGCCGAGTTCACCGGTCGTGAGGAGCACGTCGACGCCCTTGTCGGTCTGCTCGCCCGGGAGCACGCGGTGGCGGTTCTGGGCCGACGTGCGGTGGGCACCTCCGCGTGCGCTGTGCAGGCCGCGAACGAGTGCCGGGAGGAGTTCCCCGACGGTCAGTACTACCTGGACCTGCGGCGGCGCGGCCGACCCCGCTCGGCCCGGCAGGTGCTCACCGCGCTGGCCCGGATCCTGGGCACCGCCCCGCCGACCTCCGGCCGGCCGGACGCGCTCGCCGCCGCCGCCGACGCGCTGCGCGGTCAGCTCGACGGTCGCAAGATCGTGCTGGTGCTGGACAACGTCGACCGTCCAGACCAGGTACGACCTCTGTTGCCGCCCACCGCGCGCACCTGCCGCCTGTTGCTCGCCGGTGGTCCGGCGCTGATCGGTCTGGAGGGTGTGGTCGCGCACTGGATCGCCGAACCGGGCACGTCCGAGGCGGTGGAGCTGTTCGCGACGGCGGGTGGGGCCGCGCCCGCCGCCCGGGTCCGTCGCGCCGACCCACGCACCGACCCGGCGGTACGCGAGATCGTCGACCTGTGCGGGCGGCAACCGCGTACCGTCCGCGCGCTCGGTTACCGCACCGCTCAGCACGGCTGGCGGCACTCCGACGTGCTGGACGCGCTGCGCCGCGCGGTGCAGACGCCACCGCACCAGCGGCTCGCCGTCTCACCGGCGGCCCGCCTGGTCACCGAACGGGACATCGCGTACCGGGCGTTGCCCCGTCAGGCCCGACGGTTGTACCGGCTGATGTCGCTGGTCCCCGCCCCGGTGGACCGGCCCAGCATCGCCGCGCTGGCCGGACGGCACCCCGAGCTGGTGACCGCACTGCTCGACCGGTTGGCCGCGGCGGCGTTCGTGGTCGGCGCGCCCGGCGACCGGTACGAGATCCGCCCCCTGCTGGCCGGCAGCGCCCGGCTGCACCTGCGGGACGCGGATCAGGTCCGGGCCCGGGTCGCCGCGCAGGCCCGGCTGACCCGGCACCTGGCCCGTCGGGCCGAACGGCACGCGGCCAACCTGGCGGTGCTCGGCTCCCCACCCGACCGGGAGTGGTCGCTGCCGCTGGACGACGACCCGTACGGCTGGTTCGACCTGCACCAGGAGCTGCTGCTGGCGGTGGTGCGGGTGCCGGCCGGCGCCAAGGAGACCCTGCCCCGGCGGGTGCGCCGGTGGTGGTTCCGGTTGGCGGTGGCGCTGTGCGGGTGGCTGGCGTACGCCGAGCGGCTCGACGAGTGGGAGCAGGTCTGCCGCACCGTGCTGGCCACCCCGACCGCCGACGACCGTCCGGAGATCGCCGGGTGGGCGCACAACGAGTTGGGGGTGCTGCGTCGACGCCGGCACGACCCGCAGGGGGCGGCGGCGGCGCTCACCCTCGCGGTCAACGAGCGGGGGCGGCGGGGCAACGCCCAGGCGCGGATGAACCTCGGTCTGGCCCTGCTCGACCTGGGGCAGCTCGACGACGCGGTGGAGCACCTGGAGATGTCGCGCCGACACCGCTCCGGCGCCGACCGGGCCGGGCACGCCCTCACCGAGCTGGGCCTGGGCGCGGCCCAACTGGCCCGGGGCGAACCGGACACCGCGCACCACCACCTGGTGCGGGCGGCCAACACGTTCCGGTCGGTGGGTGACGCGCGCGGGTACGCGGCGGCCCTGACGAACCTGGTGCTGGTGCACGCGGCGCTCGGCGAGCACCTGGACGCCGCCCAGGCGTGGCGGGCCGCACTGCGCGAGTACGAGTCGGTCAACGACCCGACCAGCCGGGCGACGGCGCTGCTCAACGCCGGGGCGACGCTGCTGAGCAGCACCCCGGGGCAGGCGCGCACCGCGTACGAGCTGCTGGCCGAGAGCCGTCGGCTGCGCGAGGAGACCCGGCCGACAGCCGGGCTGGCGCGTACCCTGCTCTACCTGGGTGACGCCTGCTCAGCGCTGGGCGACCAGGCCGAGGCGCGGCGGCACTGGGCGGACGCGGCGGCCGTGGCCGAGGAGGTCGCCGACGCCCAGGGGCTGGCCGCCGCCGACGCCCGACTGGACAACGACGCCGACAGCCGGGTGACGTAGGTCGCTCGGGTTGGTCGGTGGCGTGGCTCTGGGAGACTCTGTGATCGTGGACGCGCTCTCGGTACGGGGACTCAGTCGCAACTTCGGCAACCTGGTCGTGCTCGACGAGGTGAGCTTCACGCTCGCGGCGGGCCGGATCGCGGTGGTGCTGGGCCCGAACGGCAGCGGCAAGACGACCCTGCTGCGGTGTGTCGTCGGCGCCGACCGGCCGGACGCGGGTGAGGTGCTGGTGCAGGGCCGCCGGGCCGACGAGACCGATCCTCAGGTGCGGGCGCTGGTGGCCGCCGCACTGGACGACATCGACTTCTTCCCCGACCTGTCGGTGGTCGAGCACCTGGAGCTGGTCGCGTACGCCCACGGGGGTGACGCCGAGCCGGTCGAGGAGGTCCTCGCCGAGCTGGGTCTGGAGCCGGCCCGCGACCAGCTGCCGGTGACGCTGTCCAGCGGGCAGCGCCGCCGGCTGGCGCTGGCGTCCTGTTTCGTCCGGCCCCGCCGGGTGCTGATCCTGGACGAGCCCGAGCAGCGGCTCGACGTCCGCGGGCGACAGTGGCTCGCCGACCGACTCCTGCGGGAACGGGCGGCGGGCACGGCCGTGCTGTTGGCCTCGCACGACCCGGAGCTGATCGACGCGGTGGTCGACGAGCGCATCGAGATCGGCAAGTGACGGCCGCGCCGGCCACGATCGCCGACACGCCGGTCGGGGTGCCGACCGCCCGGCAGGTGCGAACGCACCTGCGCAAGGCACGCAGCCGGCACCACGACCACTCCCTCGGTGACGTGCTCGGCGACGCGTACGTCATGGTCCTGTTCGTGGGCATGTACGGCTGGTTCGCGATCAGCGCCAGCCGTGACCTGCTGGACTCCCCCACCGTCGGTCAGGCCGAGCCGGGCGTGCGGTGGTGGCTGGCGGTCGCCGCGCTGCTGGCGGGCGCGGGGCTGGCCTGGCGTGGTCTGCGCGCGCTCGGCCCGCTGCTGGTCACGCCGGCGACGCAGAGCTGGGCGACCAGCGCGCCGATCGACCGACGGGCCTGGCTGGCGCCCCGTTTCGTCCTGTTGCTGCTGGGCTCGGCGGCCGGCACCGCTGCGCTCGGAGTGGCAGTGGCGGCGCTCGGTGGGGTCACCGAACTGTCCGCCCTGGGCTGGGCGGCGGCGGCCGGCGCGGGGTGGGGCGCGGCCGCGCTGGCGCTCAGCGTCGTCGCCCAGGGCAGTCGGTCGGGGCGGCGCTGGCCGACGGTGGTCGGGGCGGTGCCGATGGTGGCGGCGGCCGTGATCACCGCCCTGGTGGTGCTCGTCGGTCGCCTCGGCGACGGACTGTCCCGGCCGGCGACGACGCCGACCGTCGCGTTGTTCGCCGCCGCGGTGCCGCTCGTCGGCGTGGGCGTGATCCTGGCGGTACGCGCGCTGCCCCGGGTCGACCGGGCCACCCTGACCACCGGCGCGCAGTTCGCCAACGCCGCCGCCACAGCCACGATCCTGCTGGATCCGAGCCTGCTCGCCGGCCTGGTGGAGAGCCGCCGCTGGCGCCGGATCGGCCGGGTTCGCAGCCGCCGGTTCCGGCCCGGCCCCGGCTGGTGGGCGCTGCTCCAGGCCGACGTACGCCGGTTGCGCCGCCACCCGAGCGCCGTGCTGATCTGGGCGGCGCTGATCGGGGTGCAGTACGCTGCCGCGCTCGCCCTGCCCGGGTTGGCAGGTGCCGCGCAGGTGGTGTTCGCTTATCTCGCCGCCAATCGGCTGACCGGCGGTCTGCGGTCGGTCGGTCGCTCACCCGGTCTGCGCCGAGCGCTCGGTGGCAGCGACAACCTGTTGCGCGGGATCCACGTGGTGGTGCCGGCTGTCGGCGCGGGAGTGTGGTGGTTGCTGACCCTGCCGACCGTCGACCCGGGACCGGCCTGGCTGGCGCCGACGCTGGCGCTGGGGGTGGTGGCCGCCGCGTTCCGGGCCGGCACCCGCCCGCCGATCGACTACGGCGGCGCGACGGTCAACACGCCGTTCGGGATGATCCCGGTCGACCTGATGCGTCAGGGGTCACGGGGGCCGGCGCTGCTCGCCGTGCTGGTCCTCGTCCAGCTGTTCCTGGGCTGACCGGTTCGCCCGGCCAGCCCGGGGCACTCAGCCGTCCAGTCGGCGGACCATGTTCATGATGGTTTCGACCTGCGCGCCGCCCTTGATCGGGAAGTTGGTCGCGCCGAGGTAACCCCACCAGTCCCAGCAGCCGTTCGGGTTGCTGAGGGAGGCACCTGCCTGTGGGTACAGGACGATCAGGTTGTTGGTGTCGGCGTACTGGTTGAGGTTGGCCCGGTCGACGAACGCCGTGCCCACCGCGCCGACGCCCTGCGCGCAGCCGTGCAGGGCGACGAGGAGACGGCACGACTGGCCTGCCGCGCACGCGGACGGGACGTAGGCGAAGCCGTTGGCGTCCATGCTCAACCCGTTGGCCCAGCCGTTGACAGCGAAGGTGTTCTGGTTGAACCGGATGAGGGAGCCGCCGAGCCCTCCGGTGTTCGGCGCGTTCACCCCGCCGAGCAGCTTGCGCAGCAGCGTGTTCTGTGGGTCCGCACCGCAGTCGTTGAGGTACGGCGATGCGGTCGCCCCGCACCCGAGCGTGCCGTACGGCGTGACCCAGGAGTGACCGGCGGCGGAGCCGCTGTCGTACTGCACGCTGGCCCCGAAGTGCTGGTAGTACCGGACCAGGTCGTCGGTGACGGACTTCTTGACAGTGGTGTCGTTGCCGCCGTGGAACACGTACACCGGATCGCCGGAGAGGTTGCCGACCGGGTCGACCCAGCCGTACGACGCCCAGGTCCGGGTGTACGCCTGCAGCGCGGACACGTTCGTCGAATACCGGTTGTCGCCGCAGCCGTTGAGCGCCTGGGCGACGGTGTTCTGGGAGCAGTAGTAGGGCCCGGCGGCGAAGACGGCCGCTCCCCTGATCTGGGACGAGTAGGCGACGTGCAGTTGGGTGGCCATGTAGCCACCGGAGGAGACGCCGGCAACATAGACGCCGGAGACGTTGTAGGTGTTCAGCGACCCGGAGACCGGGGGCACGGTGGTGGGGTTGGCGGCGTGGGCGGGTGCCGCCGCGGTCAGGATCAGCAGGAGCGCGGCCGCGAGGGTGGTGGCGGCTTTCAGCGGTGTGGGCATGGGCGGTCTCCTCGGCAGCGCCGACTGGGGCGTCGGCGTGCGCCGAAGCTACCGTGACATAGACCACACCAGATATGACGGCAACCGACACGTCCGCCATCGCTGGAATGTCCCCGGCACCCACTCCCGGCTCTCAGGACCGCTGAAGGTGGCGAGCGCGGCGATCATGGGGTCCCGGAGCCTGATCACGGCGCCACCCGGTCCGGCGGCGCGTTCGGACCGGCTGTCGCTTCCGTCCAAGACAGCGGCGCGACAGCGACCTAGCGTGGACCCGGCAGCTCGCTTCCAAGCCTGAGGAGACAAGACAATGCGCGACCTGGTCTACACCGGTTTCATGTCGCTCGACGGTGTCGTCGACTCGCCCGGCGGCGGGCCGGGTGAGGAGCACCGCAGCGGCGGTTGGGTGTTCAAGGACCTCGAGTTCGTCCCGGAGGCCTGGTCGCTGAAGGGCGAGGAGCTCGCCGACACGACGGCGTTGATGTTCGGCCGCCGCAGCTACGAGGCGTTCGCGCGGGTCTGGCCCGGTTCGGAGGACCACGCCGACTACAAGGAGCTGCCCAAGTACGTGGTGTCGAGCACGCTGTCCGACGACGCGCTCGTCGACGGGTGGGGGCCGACCACGATCCTGCGCTCGACCGGGGACATCGCCGCGCTCAAGCAGGGCGAGGGCGGGGCGATCTTCATCCACGGCAGCGCGGAGCTGGCCCGGCGGCTGTCCGATGAGGGGCTGATCGACCGGTACAACCTGCTCGTCTTCCCCGTGCTGCTGGGTGCCGGCAAGAGCCTGTTCGGCCGGGCCGACCGCGACAAGCACATGCTGACGCTGCGGGAGTCGGAGAGCTACCCGAACGGGATCCTCAAGCTGATCTACGACGTCAAGCGCTGATCGAGGTCGAGGGCGATGGCGCCGCCCGTGCCCTCGCGTAGCTGCCGAACGGTACGTCCGAGGTAGCGGCGCAGTGCCCGGGCCAGGTGCGGCTCGTCGAAGTAGTCGAGCTTGGCGACCACGTCGGCGGCCGGGTCTCCGCCAGCCAGCAGCTCCGCCGACGAGCGGGCCCGCTCGATCTGCCGGACCGCGCCGCGCGTCAGCCCGGTCGCGGCGCGGAACCGGCGTTCGACGGTACGCGCCGAGACGACCGGACCGTGGCCCCGCAGCAGCTCGGCGACGAGCGGGTCACGGACCACGGTCCCGGCCCGGACGAGGCTGTCGACCAGGGCTTCGGCGTCGTCGGGGCCGGGCGTCTCCCAGCGCGTGCCGTCCAGCCGGAACGCCCGGCGCGTGGTGTCGGGGAGCTCGATGCCGCCGTCGACCAGCGTCGGCGTGGGCACGGCCCGCAACGAGGTGCCCACGGCGAACTCGATGCCGGTGAAGGTCGCGCCGTGCGGCACCGGCGCCGTGCCGGCGCGGGTCTCGGGACCGGTGATGCTCGCGTACGCCCGGCCAGCCTGCTCCCAGAACACCAGGCCCCAGCGCACCCCCGCCACGGACGTCATCGCGGTGACCTGCTCGCTCGTGCAGGTCCACACGGTGTCGACCCATGGCGAGTCGGACCCGCGCGTCTCGAAGCGCAGTCCCACTGGCGAAGGATACGCCTGATGGCCCTAATGGGAGCCGAGCGCGGCGGCGACGGCGGCGACGCCGTCCTCGATCTCGGTGGGAGTACGGGCCGCGTAGCCGAGCACGAGGCCGGGCCGGTACGGCCGCTGGCAGTGCCAGGACAGCGGTTGCACCTTCACCCCGAGTGCCAGCGTCGCCGCCGCCAACTCGGTGTCGACAACGGTGTCGTCCAGCGTGATCATCAGGTGCAGCCCGGCGGCGGCGCCGTGCACGGTCGCCGACGGCAACGCGCGGGCCAGCGCGGCGATCATGGCGTCCCGCCGGCGGATGTGTCGCCGGCGCAGCAGCCGCAGATGCCGCTCGAAGGCGCCGGAGGTCATCAGCTCCGCCAGCACCAGTTGCGGTAGCACGGCGTTGCCCAGGTCGGCGTTGCGCTTGGCGGCCACCACGGCCTCGCGCAGCCGCGCCGGCACGAGCAGCCAGCCAACCCGCAGGGCGGGGGCGAGCAGTTTGGACACGCTGCCGGCGTAGCAGACCTGCTCGGGCAGCAGACCCCGCAGCGCCGGCACCGGAGGACGGTCGTAGCGGTGCTCGGCGTCGTAGTCGTCCTCAATGATCAGACCGCCGGCCCGCGCCCAGGCGACGAGCTGGCGGCGGCGGTCACCGTCGAGCACCACGCCGGTCGGGAACTGGTGCGCGGGGGTGAGCATCACCGCCGGTACGCCGCTGGCTGTCAACTCGTCGACCCGCAGTCCGGCGTCGTCGACAGTGATCGGCGGGGTGTCCATGCGCCAGTTGTTCAGGTGCTGGCGCACCCCGAGCGAGCCCGGGTCCTCGACGGCGATCCTGGCGACACCGGCAGCCTGGAGTGCCTGGGCGAGCAGCCCGAGCGCCTGGGAGACGCCGGCCACGATGATCACCTCGGCGGGGTCGACGCTGATGCCACGGTTGCGGCCCAGCCAGGCGGCGACGGCCTGTCGCAGCACGGGCGCGCCGCAGGGGTCTCCGTAGCCGAGGTCGGCCGCGGCGAGGCGGCGCAGCACGCTCCGTTCGGCACGCAGCCAGTCCGCGCGGGGAAAGGCGGCCAGATCGGGTACGCCGGGCGTCAGGTCGATTGACGCGTGCGCCGCGCGTAACGCCTCGAAGATGTCGGTGCCCGGTGCCGGCGGGAAGGTCGTGACCGGTGCTGGCGCGGCGGTCGCTGTGGGTGTGGGCGCGGCCGGCGCGGCGACGACGACAGTGCCGGCCCGGCCCCGGCCGGCGATGTGCCCCTCCTCGGTCAGGCGCTGGTACGCCTCGGTGACCACGCCCCGGGAGACACCGAGGTCGGCGGCGAGGACCCGGGTCGGAGGCAGCCGGTCACCGACCGGCACCCGCCCCTCGGCGATGGCCTGCCGCAGCCGGTCGGTCAGCCAGTCGGCGCGCCCGCCCGGCGTCGCGTCGGTGATGGTCAGGTGCAGGAAGTCGGAGCCGGCCGATATGGACCTCTCGGACGCAGTCGGTTTGGCTCTGCCCATCGGACCATTGTGGCAGCAGAGTGAGAAGGAGCCAGAGCTGCCGACTCCGCCGGAGGACGACCGTGACCATCCCGTTCCTGATCACCACGCTGATCGTGGTGGTCACCCCCGGCACCGGGGTGATCTTCACGCTCTCCGCCGGCCTGTCGCGGGGCGCGCGGGCCGGAGTGCTGGCCGCGTTCGCCTGCACGCTGGGAACGTTGCCGCACCTGCTGGCCGCGATGACCGGGCTGGCCGCGCTGATGCAGACCAGCGCCGTGGCGTTCGAGACCGTCCGCTACCTCGGCGTCGGCTACCTGCTCTACCTGGCCTGGTCCATGGCGCGCGACCGCGACGCCTTCGCGGTGACCACCGACGCCGCACCCCGCTCGGCGATCCGGGTGATCGTCTCCGGCGTGCTGGTCAACCTGCTCAACCCGAAGCCGACGATGTTCTTCGTCGCGTTCCTGCCGCAGTTCGTGGACACCACGGCACCCGGCTCGACCCGGGCGATGCTCGGCTGCGGCGCGGTGTTCATGCTGCTCACCATGGTGGTGTTCAGCGGCTACGGCATCTTCGCGGCCCGGGTCCGCGACCGGGTGCTGACCCGCCCCCGGGTCACCGACTGGCTGCGCCGATCCGCCGCCGGCACCTTCGTCGCGCTCGGCGTGACCCTCGCCCTCACCGAACGATAGGAGCACAGTGCAGTTCGAACATTCTCCTCGGCTTCGCGACGCGTACCCCGATCTGGTCGCCGGGGTGGTGCAGGTCGTCGGGATCACCGCCACCGCCGACGTGGCGGCACGCACGGCCGCCCATCTCGGCGAGGCGCGGCGGCGGTTGGCCGGTGGGGCCGAGAGCGGGTTCCCGGAGATCCAGGCGTGGCGGCGGGCGTACGCGGCGATGGGGCTGCGGCCCACCAAGTACCGGTGCGCCTCCGAGGCGCTGCTGCGTCGGCTGCGCCTCGACGGCGAACTGCCCCGGGTGCACCCGCTCGTCGATCTCTGCAACGCCGTCTCGGCCGCGTACGCCATCCCGGTCGCGGCGCTCGACCTGGACCGGGTCGACGGCGACCTGGTGGTCCGGCCGGCACACGGGGACGAGGCGTACCTGAGCTTCGCGGGCGACACCGAGCATCCCGAACCGGGCGAGGTGACCTTCGTCGACTCCGCCGGGCGGGCCCACGCCCGACGGTGGACGAACCGGCAGAGCGGCTGGTCGGCCGTGCGGGCGGGCACCTCGTCGGTGCTGATCGTCGCCGAGGCGCTGCACCCGGGCGGCGAGCCGGCCGTGACCCGGCTGGTCGCCGACCTCGTGACAGAGCTGACCGAGGTGTGGTCCGCCCCGACGACCGCCGCGGTGCTCACCGCCGCCGCGCCGCGTTTCCGCACCGCGACGGCGGATGACGACCGGGGTCAGGCGGTGTCGCCGGGCAGCAGGTGACGGTAGCCGGGGATCGTCTCGGCGAACCAACCCGCGACACTGGCCAGACCACGGTCGTTGAGCTGCGCGTCGTGGATCGGGTACGCCGCCGCCGCGCCCACGGCGCCGGCGAAGCGGATCGCCTCGTCCAGGCGCAGCCAGGACCCCTGGGCCGGGACGAGCAGGGTGCGCACCGGCTCGTCCGGCACGTGCAGGGCGTCGCCCGGGTGGTACAACTCGTTGCCGATCAGGTAGCCGAGGTTCGGGCAGTCGGGCTGCCCCTCGTGGATCGCGGCGTGCCGACCGCCGTGCGCGCTGACCGGGATGCCGGCCGCCGTGAACCGCTCGCCCGCACGGACCCGGGTGACCGGCAGCGGGGCGTCCTCCGGCAGTCGGGCGCCCTCCGGCGCGTACACGGGGACACCGAGACCGGCGAGCCGCAACACGTCAATGTGGTCGGTGTGCTCGTGGGTGACCAGGACGGCGTCCGCGCCGACCAGGGCCCGCGGCTCGCTCCACGTCCCCGGGTCGACGACCAGCACCCCGCCGTCGTGCTCGACGCGCACGCAGGCGTGCGTGAACCGAATGATCCGCATCAGCCGACCGTACGCCGCCGCGCTGGCGATCGACCTGAGTGGCACCGGCGGGCCGTCAGCGCATCCGTGCGGCCGACGCCCGGAGGATGTAGGCGAACTGCGCACCGAACGCCACCACCGCGACCAGCACCCCGACCAGGACCGTCGAACCGCCCCCGGCACCGACGGTCGAGGCCACCAGGGCGATGCCGAGCCCGCTCAGGACGGCGTTGACCGCGCCCACGAGTGCGGCCGTGGTCAGCAGGAACTCCCACCGCCCGGGACGCGTGCCGACCAGGTTCCAGGCCGTGCTCATGGAGTCGTCGGCCCCCACCGCGTCGGCGAAGAAGTCGTGCTCGCCGGCGAGCTGATGGTGGTAGTAGGCCCGGATGCGCTGGATCCGCAGCAGGTCCAACGAATTCTCCACGGTGGTCTCCACCAGGCGCAGAAACGTCAGCACCCCGATGATGACCAGCGTCGGCAGCACCGCGGCCAGGTACGGCCGAACCAGCCTGTCGTTGCTGGCGACGAAGCCGAGGCCGATCAGCGCCGCCGACAGGACGGACAGGAAGATGGTGGCGCGGCCGGTGGCCTCGGCGATGGTGCCGGCGCGGGACGTCTGCAACGCGTAGTGCTCGGTGGTCAGGACGGTGAGAAGCGCCTGCTCGCGTTCACTCTCGTCCACCCCGCCACCCTCCGTGGTCGCACGACTCCGTTACCGTCAGCCTATGAGCGGTGGATCGGGTCCGAGCGGCGAAGTGCTCGGGTGGGCTGGTCGCGGCGGGCGGCAACGACGGGCCTTCGTCGTCGGTGGGGCACTCTTCGCGATCGCCGTCGTCATGCTGCTGGCCGCCTGGCGCAGCACCGGCTTCCTCAGCGACCTGCTGCTCAACCTCGGGGCCAGCGTGGTCCTCGCGGCCATCTCGTACGTCATCTTCGACCCGTTGTTCGAGGAGGCCCGCAAGGCGCGGGTGCAGGAGCACCTCAGCTTCGACCAGCAGGCGTTCGTGACACGGCTGCACCGCTCCGGGCGTCGGGTGCGCATCCTGGACACCTGGACGATCCTGCTGGAGCAACGGCACCGGGAGGAGACGCTGAGCGCGGTGCGAGCGGCGCTCGCCAACGGCGCCCAGGTGCAGTTGCTCCTGCTCGACCCCGACTGCACCGCCGCCCAGCAACGCTCCGAGGAGCTGGAACGGCAACGGGTGGACGTGCCCCGGCAGATCCGCACCAACCTGCGCCACCTGGCCTCGTTCGCCGACGCGCTCGACTCGCGGCTGCGCCACCGCCTTCAGGTCCGGCTCTACGACGCGTCTCCGTCGATCCAGCTCTACCAGTGGGACGGGCGGGCGCTGATCTCGTTCTTCCCGATCGGGAAGTTGTCGTTCAACGTGCCGCAGCTCGAGGTGGACATGGACAGCCCGTGGGGCGGGTTCGTGCACGCCCGGTTCGAGGAGCTGTGGGAGCACGAGCAGGCCACCCTCGACCTGGAGCGGTACTGGTCGGTCATGGTCACGCTGCGCCACGACGAGTCGGACGTGGTCGAGGTACGCGTGCCGTTCGTGACGGTGGACGGGCAGCACTACGTCGACTGCCGGGGGTTCCGGGTGACCGGGCCGCTGACGGTGCGAGCCGTGCTGCCGCCCCGCGCGCCCGGGGCGACGCCCGGCGTGTTCGCCCTGGCCGAGCTCGCCGACGGGGACCGCACCCCGGTCGCCGTCGTGAAACGGCACTTCGACCAGAAGTACGGGCACGACGACGGCGAGCGGGACGTCCGCCGGCTCGTGCCGCCACCGGGCGATGCCCGTACCCCGGCCCCCCGCACCGCGCCGGCCGGCGACACGCACGCACGGTGACCCCCGACCGACCTCGGGGTTCGGCACAGGAAACAATGGTGGTCCACCCTGATCGCCAGGAGGACCGTCGGCGTGCCGCACCGCACCGCACCGCCGTCCGGGGCGGCGCAGCTGCGCGCCGACTGCGGACGCTGCTTCGGGCTGTGCTGCGTGGTGCCCGCCTTCGCCGCGTCGGCGGACTTCGCCATCGACAAGCCGGCCGGCTCGCCCTGCCCCAACCTGCGCCCCGACCACCGCTGCGGCATCCACACCGAGCTGCGGCAGCGTGGTTTTCCCGGTTGCACGGTGTTCGACTGCTTCGGGGCCGGGCAGCAGGTCGCCCAGGTGACCTTCGGCGGGCGGGACTGGCGGGACGCGCCGGAGTCGTTGCCGGCGATGGCGGAGGCGTTCGCGGTGCTGCGACCGCTACACGAACTGCTCTGGTACCTCACCGAGGCGGTGGCGCTGCGCCCGCCGGCCGATCTGCGCGCCGAACTGGAACGCGCCCGCGCCGAGACGCTGACGCTCACCGAGGGTGACCCGGCGCAACTTCGCGCGGTGAACGTCGCCGACCAACGGAACAAGGTCAACCCGCTGCTGTCCCGGGCCGGCGACGTGGCCCGCGCCCCCGGCGGCGCCGACCGGCGGGGCGCGCACCTGCTCGGGGTGGACCTGCGCCGCGTCGACCTCCGCCGGGCCAACCTGCGCGGGGCGCTGCTCATCGGCGCCGACCTGCGCGGAGCGGACCTCGGTCTGGCCGACGTCACCGGCGCGGACCTGCGCGGGGCCGACCTGCGGGGCGCGGACCTGCGGCGCACGCTCTTCCTGCACCAGACCCAGCTGGACGCCGCCCGAGGTGACACCCACACGGGCCTGCCACCGACGCTCACCCGGCCGGCGCACTGGACGTCCCTGCCGCTCACCCCGGTCCGTCAGCCCACCCGGTCTCCCGCACCCGCCCGTCGGGGCCGGCGTCGCTGACCGCGAGGTTTCGGCCGGGACGACGCCGGGTAGCCAGCGCCGACGCGAACCGGCATCGACGGGGGGCACGGCGTGGGCTACCGAAAGCGCGACGGTGAGCTGCCGGGCGACCCGCAGCACAGTGAGGACGAAGCCGGCCAGGTGCCACTGGTGCAGGTCGAGGCGGACACCGAGGTCCCCGCACCGGCGGACACCGACGTCCGGCCGGACATCGTGACCGAGCCCGACAACTCGGGCGTCGCCGGTGGTTCATCCGGCAGCAGCGGCGGCGGTTCCAGCATGCCGGGGCACCCCGACGCGGCCCGCTGACCCGGGATCAGCGGCTGGTCAGCGCGCCCCGGGCCTCGGTCATGCCCTTGTTGGCGAGCCCGTCGGCCCGCTCGTTCTCCGGGTGGCCGTTGTGCCCCTTGACCCACAGCCAGGTGACCTCGTGCCGTTCGCAGGCCGCTTCCAGCCGCTGCCACAGGTCGGCGTTCTTCACCGGCTGCTTCGCGGCGGTCCGCCAACCGTTGCGCTTCCACGACGCCAGCCAACTGGTGATGCCGTTGCGCACGTACGTGCTGTCGGTGTGCAGCTCCACGGTGACCGGCCGGTTCAGGCTCTCCAACGCCTGGATGGCCGCCATCAGCTCCATCCGGTTGTTGGTGGTGGGCGTGGCCTCACCACCGCACAGCTCCCGCTCGTGATCGCCGTAGCGCAGCAGCGCACCCCAACCACCCGGACCGGGGTTGCCACTGCACGCCCCGTCGGTCCAGATCTGCACGCCCCTGCCGGCCGCCGCGTCCACCATGCCCGGCAACCTACCGGGAGCGGACGTCGTCCTCCCCGCTCGGGGGGCCGGCGCGCCGAGCCGTCGGCGTCGAACCCACCACCGCGGGTGGGATGGCCGGCGCCGGGCGGGCGGGGCGCAGCCGGTCGCGGACCCGGCCTGCGGCGTCGCCGGCGGTCGCGGCGATCATCGGCAACAGCCGGGTCGAATTCATGATGGCGACCTCCTCGGCCGGAGTGGTGCCGCCGTCGAGGAAGCGCAGCACCCGCTCGGCCGGGTTGCGGTCGAAGAGCCGATCGAAGAACTCAGGACCGCCCACCCCGCCCCGGTCCAGCGCGCGCAGCGCCACCGCGTCCATCCAGCGGTGCCGCCGCGGGTACGCCGGCTCGGGCACCGGCGCGCCGCCCGCGGCGAGGGCGCGGGCCACCTGGTCGGCCTGGCGGTACATGGCGGAGAAGGTGAAGCCGGTGGAGGGGCGGGTCGCGCCACCGGCCGTGCCGAGCCGGACCACGCGGGGAGTGGGTCGGGCGGGGAACGGCGCGTCGGTCATCGGGATCACCCCGTTCTCCACCTCGCGCACCCGCAGCCCGGTCGGGTCCAGTCCGAGCAGATCCCGGTAGCCCGCCAGCGCCGCGTCGTACCCGGCGTCGGTGAGCAGGTCCGGCGAGAACTCGGTGTACTCGACCAGGGCGTAGCGGTCGCTCACCGGCAGCACATACCCGAAGGAGACGCCCCGGGGCGGCTGCGGGGTACGGAAGTCCATCAGCACCGCACGGGTCGGGTCGAACACCGGCCGGTCAGCCTCCAGCCACCACCCCCGGAAGTGCTGCAACCAGGTGGTTCGCCCCGCTCGTGCCGGCGGGCGGGGGCGGGAGTCGAGCACCCAGCCGGCCCGTACGCCGCGCCCGTCGCCGGTGCCCACCAGCACCCGGTCGCCGTCGTCGCGCACCGTCTCGGCGGGCGCGACGATCCGAATGGCGTCGAGGCGACGCTCGGCGTCGGCAGCCCGGTCGTAGACCGGGCCGGAGCGGAGCATGGCGTACCGCAGCGGGGTGAGGTCCAGGACGCGGCGTCGCGCCGCCGTCGCCACCTCGACCTGCTGCCAGCTCGCGCTGAGCAGCGGGTCCAGGTCGCCGTCGGGGTGACCCCAGAACGCCCAGGTACGGTCCTGACCGCGTCGGCGCACCGGGTCGACGATGGCGACCCGCAGATCCCGGACGCCGTGGCGGTCCAGTGCGGCGAGCAGCAACGACGCGGCGCCGCCGCCACCGAGCAGCGCGAGGTCGACGTCGAGCGGCGCGGAGTCGGTCACCCGCACCACGCTGCCACACCGACGCGCGCCACCACCCGATGGGCCGCCACGGCGCTCAGGCCACCGGCGCGGGCGACTCGACCGGGGGCGGGTCGGCATAGGCGCGCGCGACGGCGGCGCGGTTGAAGACCCGCCAGGTGGCGGCGGAGACGCCGATCGCCACCACCAACCCGACCCAGTACGGCGCTGTGATGCCGAATCGGGCGGCCAGCAGCCCGCCCAGCAGTGCGCCCACGCAGTTGCCGCCCGCCGCCACGAAAAGGTTCGTGCTGGCCACCCGACCCTGCAGGTTCGCTGGGGTGAGGCGCTGGCGCAGTGAGTTCGACACGATGTTCCACAGCCCGCCGTGCACGCCGAAGGCGAACAGCGCGAACCCGACCACGATGGTGCTGCGGGACGCGGCCAACGCCAGGTGCAGCCCCGCCTCGACGAGCAGGCCGATCCGGATCGTCCAGGTGGCGCTGATCCGGGCGATGATCCGGTCGCCGAGGAGGGCGCCGAGCACCCCACCGGTGGCCATGCAGGTGAAGAGCAGGCCGTAGCCGACGGATCCGAGGCCCAGCCGCTCGCCGGCGAGCAGCACCAGCACCGCGAGCGCGGCGGTGAGGGTCACGTTGAGCAGACCGATCAGCAGTGCCATCGTGCGCAGCAGCCGCTGGTTGGCCAGCCAGCGCAGGCCTTCGACGATCTCGCCGCCCATCGAGCGGGTACGGCGTGCGTGAGTGTCGCCGACGGCGGCCCGGAAGTCCCCGCCGATCAGCGCCACCAGTACGGCGCTGAGGGCGTACGTGACCGCGTTGACCAGGAACGGGCTGCCCGCCGAGAGCGCGAACAGGAAGCCGCCGAGCGGGCCGGCGAGCATGCTGTGCATGAGAGTGGCGCCGCCGCTGAGCCATCCGTTGGCGCGCTCTAGTCGGTGCCGCGGCACCACTACCGGAACCATGGCCTGGCTCGCCGCGCGGAACACGATCTCACCGGTGTTGACCAGGAACAGCACCGCGAACAGGAGCACCACCCCGCCCTTGGCGCTGAGGATCGCCGTGGCCAGAACGGCGAGCGCGACCACCCGGACCAGGTCGATGACGATCATCAGGCGGCGCCGGTCCATCCGGTCCACCAGCACCCCGCCGGGCAGGGCGAAGAGCAGCCACGGCAGCCACGCCACGGCGGACGCTCCGGCGACCACGAGCGGGTCGTCGGTGCGCGACGCGACGAACAGCGGCGCTGCGACGGTGGCCAGGCCGCTGCCCAGGGCCGAGAGGGTGCTCGCCGCCCAGAGTTTGGCGAACACCGGTCCCAGGCCAGCTCCCACGTTCCGTGTCACGGCGAGCGAACCTACCAGCGTCTCTCCGGGCGGCACGGGGATTTATCCCTCCGGCAGAAGCCCGCCCGCGGCCAGGTTGACAGGCAACCCGTTGGTTGCCTAACTTGACAGGCAACCGAATGATTGCCTGTTGTGGGAGGGTCGATGGACGACGCGTTCCGGGCGCTGGCCGACCCCAGCAGGCGTCGACTGCTGGACCGGCTCAACGAGCGCAACGGCCAGACCCTGCGGGAGCTGTGCGACGGGCTGGCCGGCACCCGACAGGCCGTCAGCAAGCACCTGTCGGTGCTGGAGGCGGCCAATCTCGTCACGACCGTGCGGCGCGGCCGGGAAAAGCTGCACTACCTCAACGCCGCCCCGATCAACGCCATCGCCGACCGGTGGCTCAGCCGCTACGACCGCGAACGCGCCGCCACGCTGGCCGACCTGACCACCGCATTGGAGCGACAACCCATGGAGAGCCCGACCTTCGTCTACACCACCTACGTGACCACCACCGCCCAGCGACTGTGGTCCGCGCTCACCGAACCGGCGTTCACCCGTCGCTACTGGGGTGGAGTCGCGCTGGTCTCGGACTGGCAGGTCGGGTCACCCGTGCTGTGGCAGGACGCACCGGACGTCGAGCCGCGCGACCTCGGCCAGCGGGTGCTCGTCGCCGAGCCGTACCGTCGTCTCTCCTACGGTTGGCACGGCTTCCAACCCGAGCACGCCGAGCACTTCGGCTGGTCCGACGAGGAGCTGGCCGCGCGGCTCGGTGAGCGCCGCTCGAAGGTGACCTTCGAGATCGAGCCGCACAGCGGGTCGACCGTCCGGCTGACCGTCATCCATGACGACTTCTCCCCCGACAGCGAGATGCACCGGGCGATCAGCGGCAAACTCGACGGCAGCGGCGGCTGGCCGGAGCTGCTGGCCAGCCTCAAGACCCTGCTGGAGACCGGCGAGCCGATGCCCGACCCGAGCCCGACCGGCTGACCCGAGGGCGCACCGCCCGGCGGTGCATTTCCGCCGTCTCCGGCAATACCTCGCCATCGGCCCAGCGACGACAGCCCGACCGGATGGACATCGATCGGAGCACCGGTGCCGGTCGGGCCGTCAGGGCCTTTCGGCAGCTCACCCCGCCTTCGGGTGGACACGTGACGGCAACGAGGATTTCTCATTTTCACCTGATCGAGGACCCAACCCACCTAGTGTTGGGCACACCGGTGCTAGTCACGGAGTTGGCCACCCGAACGACGTCCCACGCAGTCAGCGGACGAAAAGTGAGGGAAGACGCGTATGAAGGTCTCAACAGCACTCTGCTCGGCGGCGCTCGGCGTGGGCCTCGGCACGCTCCTGCTGCCAGGCGCCGCACTGGCCGACACCACTGTGTCACCGGCCACCACCCCGGTCGGTGGGACCGTCGTGCTCACCGCGACGACCTGCAACCCGAAGTCGGGTGACGCCCTCTTCCGGGTCACCGGCCCCAACCGCGACCAGAACGTCCGATCCACCACGGCCGCCGCCGGAGGCGGGCTGAGCGCCGAACTCTTCACCGCCGGATTCACCCTGGGCACGTACACGGTGGCGGCGACCTGCGGCGACGGCAGCTCGGCCGGCACCGCCACCTTCGCCGTCACCCCGATCGGCGGCGCGCCGGCCGGCTCCGGCGGCGACAACCGTGACACCGGCGCTCTCGCCGCCGGCGGCACGCTGCTCGGCACCGCCCTCGCCGGCGCGGTGATCCTGATCCGCCGGCGCCGTCCGGTGTCCACTGTCGCCTGATCGGCGACCGTTCCATCCCTGAGACGGGTGCCCGCGCCGGTG
>NZ_JBEYSL010000069.1:0-18746 GCF_040642735.1 Micromonospora sp. NPDC047753
GGGCCGTCGGTCCGGGCCGTCGGTGCGGGCGCTCATCCCGGCCGGCTGCCCCGGCCGGCTGCCTAACGCCGCTTGATCGACTCGTTGAGAACCCGGGCAGGTGCTTTGTCACCCACCACAACTCCATGATCGACGGCGGCGGGCGGTTCCGGGGTCTGGTACCCGGGGTGACGGGTGGCGTTTAGGTGGGGTAGATGGCGCGGTGGGCGGTGGTGATGGCTGCGGCGTACGCGCGGCCGGTGAGCGCTCGGTCGCGGGCCAGGGCCGCCCGGGCGGCGTTCGCGCCGGGCGCGCCGTGCACACCGCCGCCGGGGTGCGCCGACGCGCTGGCCAGGAAGAGCCGGTCCACCGGGGTGTCCGCCCGGCCCAGGCCAGGGATCGGGCGCAGGAAGAGCTGCTGGTACGCGGCGGCGGTCCCGCCGCCGAGCGTGCCACCGACCAGGCTCGGGTTGCCCTTCTCCAGATCGGCCGGCCCGGCCACGTGTCGGCCCACGATCAGGCTGCGGAAACCCGGGGCCGCCGCCTCCAGCACGTCCTCCATCCGCTGCACGTGCCCGGCGACCTCCTCGGCCCGCCAGTTCCGCCGGAACGGCAGGTGGGTGTACGACCACAGCGACTCGGTGCCCGGCGGGGAGTGGCTCGGGTCCGCCACCGACATCTGCCCGACCAGCAGGAACGGGTCGCGGGGCAGCTCGCCACGGGCCAACTCGCTGGCGTAGTGGGTGAGCCCGTTCAGGTCCGCGCCGAGGTGAACGGTGCCGGCGCCGGCCACCTGCCGGTTCGTCCAGGGCACCGGCGCGGAGAGCGCCCAGTCCACCTTCAGGGTGGAGCCGTCCCACCGGAAGTGCGCCAGGTCCTCCACCAGCCGGGACGGCAGCGCCGCGGCACCGACCAGGTCGAGGTAGAGCGCCGGCGCCGGCACGTCGGCGAGCACGGCCCGCCGGGCCCGCCACAGCGCGCCGCCGACGGTGCGGACCCCCATCGCCCGGCCTCGGGCGGTGAGCACCCGGTCGACCGGAGCGCCGTAGAGGATCGCCCCGCCACGCGCCTGTAGCCGATCCACCAGCGCGTTGGTGATCTGCTGCGCGCCGCCGTCGGGCACCGGCCAGCCAATCTGCTGGCCGAGCATGGCCAGCAGCCAGCCGTACACCCCGGAGCCGGCCTCCTCCGGGGACAGGTCGGTGTGCAGGGCACAGCCGGCCAGCAGGGCCGGCCCGCCGGGACCGTCGAAGAGTTCGCTGCCAAGTTTGCGGACCGGTACGACGAGCCGGCGCGCGAGTCGCAGCGCGCCGGCGACGCGCAGCCGACGCAGGAGGCCCAGCCCGCCGCGGACCGGCGGGAACGGCGAGGTGATCGCCTCCAGCATCGGCTCGGCCACGTCGAGCCAGTCGGTGTACGCGTTGAGCCAACGCTTACCGTCCCCGGGGGCGAACTGCTCCAGCGACGCGGCGGTGACGTCCGGATCCCGATTGATCACCGCGGCTCGACCGTCAGGCAGCAGGTGCGCCAGCACGTCCGGCGAGTGCCTCCAGGACAGCCCGTGTCGACCCAGGTCCAGGCCGCCCAGCACCGGCGAGGCGTACCCGAGGGGGTAGAACGAGCTGTAGAGGTCGCTGAGGTAGCCGGGCGCGGTGACCTCGGCGGAGCGGACCGCGCCGCCGGGCACCGCTGTCGCCTCCAGCACCACCACATCCCAGCCGGCGTCGGCCAGCAGGTTGGCCGCCACCAGGCCGTTGTGCCCGGCCCCGACGATGACGGCGTCCGCGCTCGGCGCGCTGGTGGTTGTCATCGGATCCGCCTACCCGGCGCGCAACCGGGCGAAACGCGTTTGCCTCGTCGAGGCCGGGGCATCCAGCGCCGCATGTACACGGTTGCGCAGCTGGTGGGCGGGGTGTGGGGTGCGGGCGGCGACGGCGGCGAACTGGTGGTGCGTGATCCGGCGGACGACACGCCGGTGAGCACGGTGCCGGTGGCCACTGCCGACGAGGTGGGCAAGGCGACCCAGGCGGCCCGCAACGCGGCAGCCCAGTGGGCGGCGACCGCCCCGGCGGAACGGGCGGCGGCGCTGCACCGGGCCGCGGACGCGGTGGAGGCGGTCATCGATGAGTTGGCGGCGGCGGTCACCGCGGAGATGGGCAAGCCGTTGGCGGACGCCCGCGGCGGCGTCGAGGCGGGGATCGGCACCCTGCGACAGTATGCGGAACTGGCGCCGCTGCGCGGCGGGCGGACGCTGAACGGCGAGACGGCCGCGCTGGACTTCCTGACCCCGCAGCCACGCGGGGTGGTCGCGGCGATCACCCCCTGGAACGACCCGGTGGCGGTCTCCTGTGGACTGCTCGGAGCGGCCCTGGTGACCGGGAACGTGGTGCTCTACAAGCCGAGCGAACGCACACCGGCGACCGGTTGGTTGCTGGCCCGAGCACTGGATGAGGCACTGCCGGCCGGCGTGTTGTCACTGCTCACCGGCGGTCCGGAGGTGGGTGCGGCGCTGGCGGCGCAGGACGTCGACGTGGTCGCCCACGTGGGTTCCACAGCGACCGGGCGGGCGATCGCCGCCGCGGCTGCCCGTACCGGGGCGAAGGTGCTCCTGGAGAACGGCGGCAGCGACCCGCTGATCGTGGACGCGGGCGTCGACCCGGAGTGGGCGGCGGAGCAGGCCGCGCTCGGCGCGTTCGCCAACGCCGGGCAGATCTGCGTGGCGGTGGAGCGGCTCTACGTGCACCGGGAGGTGGCCGACGACTTCGTGGCCGCGCTGGTCCGACGCGCCGCAGCGCTGCGGGTCGGGCCGGGCCGGGACCCGGGCACCGAGCTGGGGCCGCTGGTCGACCGGCGGCACCGGGACCACGTGCACGGTCAGGTGGCTGCGGCGCTGGCGGACGGCGCACGGGTGCGGGTGGGCGGCGAGGTGCCGGACGGACCGGGGGCGTTCTACCCGGCCACCGTCGTCACCGACTGTCGCCACGACATGCCGCTGGTCCGGGAGGAGACCTTCGGGCCGGTCGCACCGGTGGTGGTGGTCGACTCGTTCGACGAGGCGCTGCGCTGCGCCGCGGACTCCCCGTACGGGCTGGCCGCCACGGTGTTGACCCCGTCGATGAGTCACGCGCAGCGGGCGTGGCGGGAGCTGCCGGTGGGCACGGTCAAGGTCAACGCGGTGTTCGGGGGTGCGCCGGGAGGTGCCGCGCATCCGCGCCGGGCCAGCGGGCAGGGCTTCGGGTACGGCCCGGAGCTGCTGGACGAGTTCACCGCGACGAAGGCGGTGCACATCGAGGCGCCGGGGGGCGGGCACTGGTGAGAACAGCACGGGCGGACGCAGGGGTGGAGCGTCCGCCCGTACCGCGTCGGTTGTGCTCGGGTGCGGCGGCGATCAGTCGCCGCGGGCCTTGCGGGTGGCGCGGTCGTTGGCCTTCTCGATGGCCGTGACCAGCTCCGGTTTGGTCATGCTGGACCGCCCGGGCACGTCGAGTTTGCGGGCCACCGACATCAGGTGGTCCTTGGTGGCGTTGGCATCGACGCCACCGGCGGTGGGTGCCCGTCGTTCCGGCCCGCCACCGGCGGCCTGCTGGTCGCTGGGGCCCTTGCGGCCCTTCGGCTCCCAGTGGTCGCCCACCTTCTCGAACTGATGCTTCACCGCGGCGAAGGCGGTGCGGTGCGACCGCTCCCCCTCGCCGTAGGTCTCCACCGCCGAGTCGTGCGTCTTCTCCCAGGTGCGCTGCGCCTTCTCCGGGGAGCGTCGCAGCGTGCTGGGCAGGTCTTCGCGCCCGGGCATCTCGTCCTCCTCCGTGTCGACAGGGTCACTGTGACCGTTCCCCGGTGACCGGGCGGCAAACCATAGCGGCGGCGGTCGGACACCGGGCGGGTTTGTCGATTTCACCATCCGGGTACCGGCGGGCCAGGCCAGACCGGACGACCGGTCATCCGGCGGCCGGGGCGCAGGGAGCGGGCATGACGACCACGGAGCCGGGTACGACGCTCGACGGCACACCGCACACCCGGGTGCCCCGACGGATGCGGCAGCTGAGCTGGCGGACCTGGCGGGGAGTGCTGGTCCGCAGCGTGCAGAACTTCGTCAACGACAACTGCTCCGACTGGGCCGCCGCGCTGACCTACTACGGGGTCCTGGCGCTCTTCCCGTCCGCCATCGTGGTGGTGGCGCTGGTCGGCCTGGTCTCCGACGGGGAGCGGACCCTGGACACCGTGGTCGACCTGGCCAACCAGGTCGGTGCCGGGGCGGTGCTCAGCGACGACGAGGGCGGCGTGCTGAAGGTGATCCGTTCCGTGGTGCTGGAGCAGAGCAACCCGAAGCTCCTGCTCAGCTTCGGTCTGCTCGGCGCGCTCTGGTCCGCGTCCGGCTTCATCGGCGCGTTCACCCGCGCCTCCAACGCCGTCTACGGGGTGACCGAGGGCCGCCCGGTCTGGAAGCTCCGGCCGCTGCAGATCGGCCTGGCGGCGATCACGTTGGTGCTGCTCGCGGTGGTCGCCCTCGCCCTGATCGTCAGTGGGCCGGTCACCGATGCGGTCGGCGACCTGGTCAACGCCGGCGGCCTGGCCCGCACGACGTGGAGCGTGGCGAAGTGGCCGGCCCTCGCCATGATCATGATGGTGCTGCTGTCCCTGCTGTTCTGGATCGCGCCGAACGTGCGCCAGCCCCGGTTCCGCTGGCTCACCCCGGGTGGCGCGGTGGCCCTGATCTCCTGGGCGGCGGCGTCCTTCGGCTTCGGCCTCTACGTGGCCAACTTCGGCTCGTACAACACCACCTACGGCAGCCTCGGGGCGGCCATCGCGTTCCTGGTCTGGCTCTACCTGTCCAATTCGGCACTGATGCTGGGCGTGCAGATCAACTCCGAGGTGCAGCGCGGGCGGCAGTTGCAGGCCGGCGACCCGGACCCGGACGAGCCGGTGCTGCCGCCCCGCAAACCCGCCGACGAGTGAGCCCCCGTCCGGCCCGGTGTCCGTTTCGCCGTCGGGCCGAGGGCCGGTTCGTGGCCCGGTGCCGGTTTATCGGGTGGGGTGCCGGGTAGCGCAGAAGGCATGGAGCGTGGCAACA
The DNA here is from genome assembly GCF_040642735.1 of Micromonospora sp. NPDC047753. Classification (NCBI taxonomy): domain Bacteria; kingdom Bacillati; phylum Actinomycetota; class Actinomycetes; order Micromonosporales; family Micromonosporaceae; genus Micromonospora; species Micromonospora sp. NPDC047753. Next base: position 5,048 of record NZ_JBEYSL010000069.1, read on the forward strand.
GCAAGCACGGACCGAGGATCGACGAACAGATGAGTCAGGAGGTCAGCGGCCTCGTACAGGGGCCGGGGACCGGTGGCTCTCGAGTCGACGAGTCGCGGGTGCCGGAACCGGCTGGCGAGGACCAGCCGGAGACGACCACCGCCCCGGCCGGCGACCTGCGCACCGGCACGCCGCAGGGCATGAGCTCTACGGACGTCGAGCAGCGCAGCCGGCTCGGCCGGTTCATCTCGATGAGCGCGCTGCCGGGCGACCGTCTGGTGCTCATTGCCAGCGCCCGCGAGAACGAGGCGCCGGACGACATCGTGGCGGCGCTGGAACGGCTGCCCGAGGGCACCACCTACCAGACGGTCTCCGAGGTGTGGGCGGCGCTGGGCAACAAGAACGAGACAACTCGCTGGTGACCAGGATCGCCCCCGATCCGGCAATCCACCGGCGACTGAAGGAGGTTCCCCGATGAGTGGCGTTACCGAACATGTGGACGTGTCCGTACCCGTACGCACCGCGTACGACCAGTGGACGCAGTTCGAGGAGTTCCCCCAGTTCATGGAGGGTGTGCAGGAGGTCCGGCAGCTCTCCGACACGATGACCCACTGGACTGTGGACATCGCCGGGGTGAAGCGCGAGTTCGACGCGGAGATCACCGAACAGCTCCCCGACGAGCGGGTCGCCTGGCGCTCGACCGACGGCACGCAGCAGGCCGGCGTGGTGACCTTCCACCGACTGGACCAGGACAAGACCAGGGTCACCCTGCAGCTCGAGTTCGAGCCGCACGGCGTGGTCGAGCAGGCCGGCGACAAGCTCGGCATCGTCGACCGACGGGCCAAGGGCGACCTGGAGCGGTTCAAGACCTACATCGAGCGGCGTGGTCAGGAGACCGGCGCGTGGCGCGGGCAGGTGGACCGTCCGCAGCCGTGACCCCGGGCAGCAGTGACCTGAGATGGCCGCCGGTATCCCGGCGGCCATCGCCGTGTCCGAGCCTGCTCGGCGGGCACCGTTTGCGATCATCGTGCCCGGGTACGGCTGAAGGTATGACCGACGACAACATCAGGGTGTGGCGGGACGAGGAGCGGCTTCCGTTGGAGGAGTTGGAGCGCGCCGTGTCGGGCTCCAGCCTCGACGGGCAGGCCGACGACGTGACGGGAAACGACGCCGGCGAGGAGGCCGCGTTCGGGCACGGGCCGGCCGCGTCGGACCGCGACGGACAGGCCCAGGGCAACAGCCGCGAGGCCACCGACCCGCAGCGCGCCTACCGCCCGTCCACGACCGGCCGTACCGGGCCGGACGTCTGAGGATCGCTTCCGGGCTGGGCGGGCACCACCGGCACGGGACGTCCCGCAGCCGGTCGGCGCGCGCCCCACTCGTAGAGCGCGATCAGCGCCAACGCGAGCACCAGAAGGGCCGATCCCAGCACTTCCACCGAGGTTCTGCCGATCAGCACGCCCAGCCCGGCCGGGACGAGCGCCGCACCAATGCCAGCCGCGCCGATCTGGAGGCCGATGGCGCGGTCCGCGTGCGCCGCGCCGACCCGTTCGGCGGTGGTGAGGGTGAGCAGCGGAAACACCGGCGCGGCGGCGAAACCGACGACGACCAGGCCGAGCACCGCAAGGACCGCCGGCCCGGGAACGGCGATGAGCGCCGTGCCGACGGCCATCCCGGCCAGGCTGGCGCGCAACACCAACCCCGCCCCCAGGCGCTCGGCCACCAGACCCTGCACGACCCGGCCCACGAAGAGACTGCCCCAGTACGCGGAGACGCAGCCGCCGGCCACCGCCGCGCTGAGCCCACGCCCCTCGGTCAGCAGCAGGAACGCCCACAGCCCCGCGGACACCTCGATCGCCACGTACAGCACGAAGGCGAGCGTCCCCGACCAGACCGCCGGCAGCCGCAGCGTGTCCCTCACCGGGACCTGGACGGTGGACGCCGGCCCGGAATCCGCGGCGGCGGGCACGCCCTGGGCAGCCGTGCCCGTCGGGGCACCCGCCTCGGTGCCGGCCGGCGCGTCACGCCGCCAGGCCCGCACGGTGAGCGCGAACGCGGCGGCGAGGACGAGCTGGGCGGCGGCCACGATGCCGTACCCCCAGCGCCAGGCGAGCCCGGCGCTCAGCACCGCGGTCATGATCAGTGGGCCGATGGCCACACCGAGACCGAAGAAGGCGTGCAACCAGTTCATGTGGCGGGGCCCGAAGGCCCCGGCGGCGTACGCGTTGAGCCCGGAGTCGACAGCGCCGGAGCCGAGCCCCAGCAGCAGCGCACAGCCCACCAGCGCCGCCAGCACGGGGCTCACCGAGTAGCCGGTCAACGCCAGGCTGGCCAGCAGGGTGCTACCGGCGAGCAGGGCGCCCACGCCGACCCGGGCCAGCGTGAAGCCGGCCAGCACGCTGGAGGTGAGATAGCCGACGGTGCCGGCGGTGAGCACCCACCCGACAGCCTCGGTCGGCACGTCGAAGTCGCCTCGGATCGAGGGCCAGGCGACGCCGAGCAGGCCGTCGGGCAGGCCGAGACTGACGAACGCGAGGTAGGACAGCAGGAGCAGTGCGGCGCGGGGACGCGCGGGCGTGGTGGACACGAGAAACCATCCTGCCGCAGGGGCACCCTAGCGCCGCCGGCACCCGATCGCTCGCGGCGCAAAGAAGTCGTGTCCGTACGGTCGAGAAAACGGACAGCTCATCCAGAATCGGCCGATCGGAGGACGGCAAGCCGGCCGGTTCGCGTAAGAATTTCGGGATGCATCAAGGCTCCGGAATCCTCTCCACGCGTCAGCGCAAACTCGCCTGGCTCGGCTTCCTGCTTGCCGCGCTCCAGGCACCCGTTTCCGCCTGGCTCGTCGCCGACGAGTCGTGGCTGTTCAGCCTGTGCGTCGCGCTGATGGTGGCCACCGTGATCATCGCCGACGACGCGGCACGGCGTCGCCCGGCAAACGCGACAAGCGACTAGCCTCCGCCGTCCGGCCTGGCCTCGTGGCCCGGCCGGCCCCGGCTACGGCGGTGTTCCTTCATCTCCGCCTCGTAGAGATGGCGCCGCCCACCCACCAACTCGTCGCGGGCCTGCTTGTCCAGCTCCCGGAACAGCGCGTGGTAGCCGTCGTCGAAGTCCTCGACGATCTGAAACGTCCACCGTCCGGCGATGACGTTGCGGCCGCGCAGCTCGGTGGCGATCCGGTCGGCGAGGCGCGGATGCCCGGCGGCCTGGAACTGTTCCACGGCGTCGTCGAGCATCAGGTCGGCATGACCGATCAACTGGTGCATCGAGTAGAGATGCCCCCGGGCCCGCTCCACACACTCCAGCGCCTCGCTGAGCTTCCCGAGCGCGGCGATCGTCGCGTCGCTGACACCGTCCGGCCGCCGGTGCCGCTCGTCGGGTCCGTCCGCCTGCTGTCCCATCCGTGCCTCCGTGCCGGGTGCGGTCATTGCTGGGTGTTCTCCTGCTGCCCCGTCTGTGCCGGATCAATCCCCCAGGTCAGCGGCGAGCGCCCCAGTGGCGCAGCCGACATCCGCCGAGCGGACGAGGTCGACGCGAACACTGGTCGGTTAGCCTCGGTCACCATGCGTGTGCCGTTCAACCGGGTCGCCTCCCGTACCGCCGTCGACTCGGCGCGGTCCACCCTGGCCGCCCTCACCGTCTCCGTGGGCACTGTCGGGCTCGCCGCCGCCGCCGCGCGCCCGGGGCTGCTGGCCCTCGTCGACCAGCATGCGGCGGCCGTCCGGGACAGCCTCGACGGCGACCGCACGCCGTTGACCTCCGCGGCGCTCGCCGGCTACGCCGAGGGGGTGCGTGCCGCCGCGCTGGAGCACGGGTGGACGCCGCCCAGCGGGCCGGTGGACTGGAGCGAGCCGGAGTGGCTGCTCACCCGGCTGGTCGCGGTCTGCGCGCTGGCTCGCGCACTCGACCAGCACTGACGCGCGAGGGGAGGGCACCCCGCGGCGTACGCGGAGCACCCTCCCACCCGTCGTGCCGTTCCGCCCGCTACGAGCGGTACTGCTGGGCTTCGTCCACCCGAGGCATCGCCTGGGTGCGATCACCCCCGCGGTCGGCCATCTGCCGCTCCACGTCGCTACGCCCGGCCGACGCGGCCTGACGTTGCTGCTGCACCGCCCGGGCCTCCTCGGCCGCCCGACGCAACCAGCCGTCCCAGCGGTTCTGCATCGGCTTCACGAGACCACCACCAACGCCGACGATCAGGATGCCGGCCACCGTGGCGAGCACCGCGATCAGCACCGGGGTGGTCACCGTGGTGGCGATACCCACCTGGTTCAGGGCCGCGATCACACCCAGCGCGATGATGAAGATCGCCGTCAGGTCGGCCAGCACCTTGCCGTACGAGAGCCCTCCCAACGCCCCGGTGACCAGATCCCGGACAGCGTTGGCGATCGCGGCCGCCACCACCACGATGACGATCGCGATGAACGCGCGCGGCAGCCAGGCCACCACGCCGCTGATCAGGTCACTGATCGCGTTGGGCCCCCAGACTCCGAAGGCGAACTGCAGCGTGAACAGCAGTACGGCGTAGTACGCCAGTCTGGCCAGGATGTCGCTGGCGTCGTACTTCGTTCTCTCCAGGGCCCGTTTGATGCCACCGCGTTCGACCGCCTGGTCGAAGCGCACCCGTTCCAGCACCGTATCCACGATCTTGAGCACGGCTCTGGCGATGAGCCAGCCGACCACGAGGATGACGATGAAGGCCACTGCCTTCGGGATGAAGAGCAGCACCGACCTCCAGGTGTCGGCGATGGCATCGCCGATGTCGGCCTGCCGGACCGCGAGGGTTTTCAGCATGATGTCCCTCCTGTCGCATGGACTGCGCCGGGCGCATACCCGGCAACCGGTCCCGCACTCCGCGCAGCGCGCGGCGTTTTTCCCGACAGACCTCCGGACAGGGGCTCTGAACTGCCCAAACGGCCACCGCAACGGACTCGGCGACGGCCCGCCGCCGTGGTCGGATGCCTTTTCCGGTCGGCCGACTAGGCTGCGAACATGCCAGGAACGGTCGGGCGGGTCCCCACGCCAGCAACTCCGGGCCCGGGGGCACCCACCGGGTCCGGCCCGGCCGTCGGCGTGCTCGCCCACGACTGGGCCAACACCCCGCTGGGCCCGGCCGACGACTGGGACGTCGCCCTCCAGGCGGTGGTGGAGCTGGTCCTCGCCTCGCCGATGCCGATGGCCCTGGCGTACGGCGACGACCTCGTCCTGCTCTACAACGCCGGCTACGCCGAACTGCTGGGCACCAAACACCCCAGCGCCCTCGGTCGTCCGGCCGCCGAGGTGTTCGCGGAGATCTGGGCGCTGCCCGGCGTCGGTGCGGTGATCGAGCGCTGCTACCGGCAGGGCGAACCCTTCCTGGAGAAGGAGTCCACCCTTCCGCTGGTCCGTGGGCACTCCGCGACGGTGGAGCAGGCGGTCTTCACCCGGGGCTACTCACCGGTGCGCGACAGCGCCGGGCAGATCGTCGGCGTGTTGACTGTCGCGGCCGAGACCACCCACGTCACCGAGCAGTTGCAGAGCCTCAGCGAGGTGGCCGCGGCGCTCGCCGGCACCCTCACCCTCGACGACGTGGCCCGGGTGGCGCTGCGGTACGCGATCACCACGTTCGACCCCGACCAGGCCTCGTTCGCCGTCGACGAGGGCGGCGGCGGCTGGCGCATGGTGCGTCGGGTCCGTGGCGAGTTGTTGGACGAGGCCGACGAGCGGCTCCCCCCGCTCTGGCGGCGCGCGCCGGCGGACTGGTCGGCCCCGGTGGTGCAGGCGGCCCGCTCCGGCGCCCCGTCGTTCACGCGCGACGGGCAGCCGCTGCGGGACACCGCCGTGGACCGCCACGACCAGAAGATCCGCGCGATGGCGGCCCTGCCGCTGGGCACCTCGGTCGTCCGCGGCGGGCTGGCGGTCGGCTACCAGGTTCCGCACACCTGGTCCCCCGCCGAACGGGCGCTGCTGGCCGCCTCCGCCGAGCTGATCGGCCAGGCCGCCGAGCGGGCCCGCCGTTTCGAGACCCAGCACGGCACTGCCCAACTGTTGCAGCGCAGCATGTTGCCGGAGCACCTTCCGGATCTTCCGCGGTTGCGGATCGCGGCCCGCTACGACCCGGGCGTGGACGGCAACGCGGCCGGCGGTGACTTCTATGACGCGTTCCTGCTGCCCAACGGCTCGCTCGGCGTGGTGCTGGGCGACGTCGCCGGGCACGACGTGCAGGCCGCCGCGCGGATGGGGCAGGTCCGGGCCGCGCTGCGCGCTCTGGCCCTGGCCGACCCGACGCCCGACGCTGTTCTGGCCGGCCTGGATCGGCTGGTGACCAGCCTCGGCGCGGAGGCCAGCACCCACGAGCTTTTCGTCACCGTCGCGTTCGGGGTGATCGACGCGGAGCGTCGGGAGCTGACTCTGGCCAGCGCCGGTCACCCCGCGCCGTTGATCCGCCGCGGTGACCCGGATGGTCGGTTCCACGCGGAGTACGTCGACGTCCCGGCCGGGCCGCCGCTGGGTTTGGGCGGCCGGCCGGGCACCACGACCGTCCCGTTCCGCCCCGGTGACACCCTGCTGCTGTTCAGCGACGGGGTGGTGGAGCGTCGCCGGCAGAGCCTGAGCGCCGGGCTGGCCACCCTGAGCGACGCCATTGCCAAGGCCGGCAGCGGAGACCCCCGCGCGCTCTGCGCGGTGGCCACCGCGGCGGTCCCGGGCGGCACGGAGGACGACGTGGCCGTGCTGGCGGTCGAGCACGCGCTCAGACCGAGTCGTTCGGCGAGCATGGAGGTGCCCGCCGAGCCGACCGCGCCCAGCCGGGTCCGGCACTGGCTGACCGGCCAGCTCACCGAGTGGCAGGTGCCCGAGTCGGTGATCGGAGCGGCGGTGCTCTGCACCAGCGAGCTGACCACCAACGCGTTGCTGCACGCCGGCACTGCCGCCCGGGTGGAGATCGACCTCAGCGCCGAGCGGCTGCTCGTCTCGGTAGCGGATTCCGGCACCCGGGGGACCGTGACCCGGGCCCGTACCGACACGTTGAGCAGTCGCGGGCGCGGCCTCGGCCTGATCGAGGAGCTCAGCGACGCCTGGGGCACCGACCCGTCGGTCCGGGGCTCCACGGTCTGGTTCGAGATTCTCACGCCGCCGGCCGCGCATCCCTGAGCCGCCCGATGGCAGGAGGACGCCAAATGGCCACCAACCGGCCCGCCGGGGTCCTCTTCGATGTCGACGGCACCCTGGTCGACACCACCTACCTGCACACGGTGAGCTGGTGGGAGGCGTTACGCCAGACCGATCAGCCGGTGCCGATGGCGGTGGTGCACCGCTCGATCGGGATGGGGTCGGACAAACTCCTGGACCATCTCCTCGGCCCGGAGCGGGACCGCGACGCCGACTCGAAGCTGCGCGACGCGCACGACACCCTCTACGCCGAGTACTGGGAACGACTCACGCCGCTACCCCGGGCGGCCGACCTGTTGCGCGCCTGCGCCGAGTGGGGTTTGCGTGTCGTGCTGGCCACCTCCGCCTCGGAACCCGAGGTGGGCGCGCTTCGTCGGGCGCTGGGCGCCGACGACGTGATCGACACGATCACCTCCTCCGCGGACGCTGAGCAGAGCAAGCCGGCACCGGACATCCTGGTCGCCGCGTTGGAGCAGTCCGGCTTGACCGCCGAGCGGGTGGTCTTCGTCGGCGACTCGGTGTGGGACGTCGTCGCGGCCGGCAAGTTGAACATCCCGTGTGTGGGCCTGACCTGCGGTGGCACCAGCCGCGGCGAGCTCGCCGGCGCGGGCGCCGTGGCGGTGTACGACGACCCGGCCGCACTGTTGCACGAGTTGGCGGACTCGCCGCTCACCCGACCCCGGTGAGGATCACTCGGGTCCACCGGCACCGACGCGCATAGCCGGAGCCCTTGCGGGGCAAGGACTGTCACCACCTGCCCGCGCCTCGCGGGTGCGGGCGGAAAGGTGGTGCCGTGGAGCCGGTAGATGTGGCGTTCGCACTGGTGGGCCTGGGCGCCCTGCTCGCGGGCATCCTGCCGAGGGTGCTGGAGCGCCGCCCGCTGTCCATGCCGATCGCCTTCCTCGCCCTCGGCATGCTGGTGTTCCTGCTGCCGGTCGGGCTGCCGTCGCCGGACCCCCTGGCCCACCCGGAGCTGGCCACCCACCTCACCGAGATCGGGGTGATCGTCGCGCTGATGGGCGCCGGGCTGAAGATCGACCGACCGTTGAGTTGGCGGCGGTGGTCGTCCACCTGGCGGCTGCTGGCGATCGCGATGCCCCTGTGCATCGCGGCGGTTGCCCTGCTCGGCTGGTGGTGGGCAGGGCTGGTGCCGGCCGCCGCGCTGCTGTTGGGTGCCGCGCTGGCGCCCACCGACCCGGTGCTCGCCGCCGACGTGCAGGTCGGCGAGCCGACCGACGTGGAGGATTCCGAGGACGAGGTCCGCTTCGCGTTGACCTCCGAAGCCGGCCTGAACGACGGGCTGGCGTTCCCGTTCGTCTACGCGGCCATCGCCATCGCCTCGACCAGCCTCGCCCCGAGCGACTGGTTGGCCGAGTGGTTCACAGTCGACGTGCTCTGGAAGATCGGCGTCGGCGTCGGCGGTGGCCTGCTCATCGGCTGGTTGCTCGGCAAGCTGTTCTTCCGCGCACCCAGCGAGCTGCGGCTGGCCCGGCACGCCGAGGGCTTCCTGGCGCTGGCCGCCACGTTCCTGGCGTACGGGCTGGTGGAGGTGGTCGGCGGGTACGGCTTCCTGGCGGTGTTCGTGGCCGCCCGGGCCATTCGGGCCGCCGAACGGACCCACGAGTTCCACTCGGTGCTGCACGACTTCGCCGAGCAGGTCGAACGGCTGCTCACCCTGGTGCTGTTGCTGCTGCTCGGCGGCGCGATAGTGGGTGGTCTGCTGGGCCCGCTGACCTGGCCGGCAGCCGCCGTCGGGCTGGCGCTGGTGTTCCTGGTGCGGCCGCTGATCGGCTGGCTGTCGTTGCGTGGCGCTCCCGGACGCCCGGCCGAACACTGGGTCATCTCGTTGTTCGGCATCCGCGGCGTCGGCTCGTTCTACTACCTCGCGTACGCCACCACCAAGGCCGACTTCCCGCAGGCCGAACTGCTCTGGGCGACCGTCGGGCTGGTGGTGCTCGTCTCCGTCGTGGTGCACGGCATCACGGCGACCCCGGTCATGCAACTGCTGGACCGGGAGGGAGAGCGAACCTCCGACCCGGCCGAGCGGGACGCCGACGCTCGCCCCGTCGCGGCAGCCGGGCACCCCTGAGCGGACGACCCGGGCCGAGCGGACCCGGCTGAGGGGGTGACTCAGGCCAGGCGGGCGGCCAGCGCACGGCCCAGGTCCCGGCCGGAGCGCCAGGCGCTCTGCACCCGGGGCTTGCCGAACGCGTCGCCGGCAAGGCCGATCCCGTCGGCGTCGAGGTGGTGGGTGGCGCCGCCGGCGTCGCTGGTCGGCTTCGCGTACGTCCAACGGTGCACGTGCACGTCGACGGCCGGCTCGGGCAGCCCGAGCAGGTCCCGGACGGCCTGTTCGATCGCCGGGCCGGCCCCGGTGGGTTGAGCCAGGTGCCCGGCCGCGAACTCCGGCACGGTGTGCGCGACCAGCACCGGCGCGCCGTCACCGCGCCGGTCGCCGTCGTCGCAGACGAGGTTGAGCACCGGGTGCTGGTTGACGAACGCGCCCCGGAAGTCCGGCCAGCGCCGCGTCGGGAAGCGCAGCACCGCGGCCAGCGACGGCGACCAGCGTTGCTCCTGTACGACCCGGGTGGCCTCGGTCAGGGCCGGGTCGAGCAGCAGGGCGGCCTGCGGACCCGGCATGGCCAGGGCGACCGCCGCGCACGACTGCCCGTCGACGACCGGGCCGGGTTCCACTGTGAGCACCAGCCGGTCGACGGTCACCGGTACCGCGCCGGCCAGGTGCTCGACCAACGAGCGCAGCCCACGGGGAGCCGCGTAACGCATCGGCCCGGACACCTCGTGGTTTCCACTCCGGTCGTACGCCAGGAAGGTGTCGGTCCATTCGTGGACCAGCCCGGCGGCGCGCCACTGCTCGACCAGTGCGGCGAAGTCCGGGTCGGTGGCGGTGAAGTAGGCGGCGCCGATGTCCGCGGGCCGGCCCTGGAAGCGTTTGCTGGCCATCCGGCCACCGCAGACGTGCCCCCGCTCCCGGACCTGCACCGGCACCCCGGCCCGGGTCAACTCGACCGCACAGGCCACCCCGGCTATGCCCGCCCCGACCACCACCACGCTCGACCGGTCCTCCGTCATCCGATGATCGTAGGTGGCGGCGTTCGGGCATGAACCACCGACGATCGGGGTACTGGCACACCTGTTCGAAAGGAAGGGTGATGATGATGACGGACCGCCGCACCGAGCAGGTCGACCAGAACGCCGACCAGAACGCCGCGATCAAGGACCCGGACGAGTGGGTCACCGGGGACGAGCCGCCGACCGCCGCTCAGGAGTCCTACCTGAGCACGCTGGCCCGGGAGGCCCACGCCGACCTCCCGGACGACCTGACGAAGGCCGAGGCGTCCAAGCGCATCGACGAACTCCAGGCCAGAACGGGCCGAGGCCAGTAACCCCGCACCCCACACCTCGACGCCGTTGCGTTGAAGGCCCGCGCCGATCTTGCGGTTTCTGTTGTCGGCCTGGGCTGGTATGCCCCTTGTGTCGGGACACAAAGTGCAAGATCGCGGAGCAGGGGCAGCCCGGTCCGCAGTGCCGGTTGACGACGGGGCGCGGGCCTGGTGAGGGCAATCAGGGGCGGGGCAGGGGGTGCAGCTTCACCTCGGTCAGGCTGCCTTCGTGCACCTTGGCGGTGAGGTAGGTGGCGTGGGGTTGGGAGCGGCGGTCGGTGGGTGACCCGGGGTTGAGCAGGCGTAGCCCACCGGGCGCCTCGGTGTCCCAGGGGATGTGCGAATGCCCGAACACCAGCAGGTCGACGTCGGGAAAGCGGGCAGCGCACCGCTTCTCCCGGCCGGTCCGGGGACCCGTCTCGTGCACCACGGCGACCCGCAGGCCGTCGAGTTCGACCCGGGCCACCTCCGGCAGCCGGGCGCGCAGCGCCGGGCCGTCGTTGTTGCCGTACACCCCGATCAGTTGGCGCGATCGCGCCGTCATGGCGTCGAGCAGGGCCTCGTCCACCCAGTCGCCGGCGTGCACCACCACGTCGGCCGCGTCGATGGCCGCCCAGAGGGGCCCGGGTAGGTCCCGGGCCCGCTTCGGTAGGTGGGTGTCCGCCGTGAGCACCAGCCGCATACCCGGCATTGTCCCCCGAGTCCCGGCCGCCCACCCGGGGGACGTGGGTGGACGGCCGGGCTCCGCCTCCGCCGCCCGGCCCCGTGCGTCATCGACGCTCGGGTACGGGTACCGAGCCGGTCAGGGGGCGGTCAGGGCAGGGTCCAGCGTTGCGCCCCGGTGCCGTTGCAGGTCCAGATCCGCAGTTGCCGTCCGTCGGTGAGATCCGAGTTGGGGATGTCGAGGCAACGCCCGGACTGGGGGTTGCGCAGGCTGCCGTCCGACTGGGCGGCCCACTGCTGGGCCCCGGTGCCGTTGCAGTCGTAGAGCTGTACGAGGGTGCCGTCGGTGGTGCCGCTCGCCTTCACGTCCAGGCACTTGGCGAGCCCCCGGACCGTGCCGTCGCCGGGCACGGTCCAGCGCTGGGCGGCGGTGCCGTTGCAGGTCCAGGTCTGCACCTTGGTGCCGTTCGCGGTCTGGCTGGAGGCGATGTCCGCGCACTTGCCGAGGGCCTTGACCTCACCGGTGCGCGCCCCACCGGTGCCGACGCCCGGGCCGGTGAAGGTGTAGCTGTCCACGTCCAGCAACGCCCCGCTGCCGCCGGTGACGACCAGGTACAGGTCGTGGGTGCCGTCGTCCGGCTTGGTCACCGTGGCGCTCAGCTCGGTGTAGTTGTCCCAGCCGCCGGTGTTCGGCACCGCGATCCGGGCGACCTCGGTGCCGGTCGGTGAGTCGTACCGGAAGGAGAGGGTGCCGCCGGGGCCGCCGGAGGAGACCCGGGCCCGGACGCCGGTGATCCCCTTGAGGCTCACCGCGTGGTGCCGGACGCTCTCGCCGCTCTGGACGTCACCCAGCCGCTTGCCACCCTCGGCCGCCGCCTGGTCGATCACCTTGGGGCCGTTGAGCTGGACGAAGTGCTCGGCCTGCCACTGTTTCGGGTAGAGGCTGATCTCCTGCTCACCGGTGAGCGCGACCGAACCGGTCGCGCCGCGATCGGTGTAGCTGCCCCGCAGGACGAAGAACAGCACCGAGTCGGGGCCGGCGTGCACTGGGCCGGTGTTGAAGGTCGCGCCGCAGCCGGTCCCCTCCCCTTCCTCGTGGGCGTGCTCCTGGTGGCCCAGCGCCGCCCGGACGACCACCGCCGAGCAGGCTGGCGTGCCGTCCTGCGGGTCACTGGCCGTGGCACCCACCGTCAGGTCCTGCTCCCAGTCGAAGAGTCCACCGGCGGGCAGTCCGGTCAACGTGACGGTGGGCCGGTTGTTGCCGACCACCACCGACACCACTGTGGTGGCGCTGCGGCCGGTGCCGTCGTTGACGGTGAGCCGCGCGCTGTAGCTGCCGTTCGCGGAGTACGTGAAGGACGGGTTCGCCGCGGTCGAGTCGGTGCTGCCGTTGTTCGTGAAGTCCCACGCGTACGTCAGCGGGTCGCCGTCCGGGTCCGAGCTGCCGGCGCTGGAGAAGGTCAGCGCGAGGGGTGCCAGGCCGTTGTCGCGGTTGACGGTGGCCTTGGCCACCGGCGACCGGCCACCCTGGACGTAGTTGATTTTGTACAGACCGGCGTCGACCGCGCCGGAGAAGTAGCCGCTGCCGTACTCCAGCAGGTAGAGCGAGCCGTCCGGGCCGAACTGCCAGTCGATGGGGTGGACGAGTTGCATACCGGCGAGCACCGGCTCGATGACTGTCGGTGCCCCGGTGGAGGGGTTGCCGTTGTCGAACTGGACCTCCTTGATCCAGTTGCGGCAGTACTCAGAGATCAGCCACTTGTTGTCGTAGTAGGCCGGCCACTTCACGTCCGAGACGAGGTTCGGGTCGTAGTGGTAGACCTCGACGTGGTTGGGCGATCCGCACCCACCCGGGTTGTCCAGCGCCGGCCAGTCCTCACTGCCGCCGTGCTGCTCCCAGACGAGTGCCGGTCTGGTCGGCGGAAGCTGCTGGACGCCCGTGTTGCGGGGTGAGTTGTTCACCGGTCCGGCCGAGCCGCCGCAGGGGAACCAACCGCGCGGTGTGGCGGTGGCGAAGTCCCAGTCGTTGTAGGCGACGTTGGGGCCGCCACAGTACGGCCAGCCGTAGTTGCCGGGCCCGTTGGCCCGGTTGAACTCGTCGTAGGCCGCCGGGCCGCGGTTGGCGAGGTCGGTGCCGGCGTCGGGGCCGACCTCACCCCAGTAGAGGGTGTTGTTCGCCTTGCGGTCCACCCAGATCCGGTACGGGTTGCGCACACCCATCACGTAGATCTCCGGGCGCGTCAGGGCGGTGCCGGCGGCGAAGAGGTTGCCGGCGGGAACGGTGTAGCTGCCGTCGTTCTCCGGGTGGATCCGGTTGATCTTGCCGCGCAGGTCGTTCGTGTTGCCGGAGGTGCGCTGGGCGTCGTACTGGGCGTTGCGGTTCGTCCGCTCGTCGATCGGGGCCATCCCGGCGGAGTCGCCGCCGGAGTTGGTGTTGTCGCCGACGGCGAAGTACAGGTTGCCGGCGGCCAGTGCCACCGCAGGCGGCACCGAATCGCCGCTGCTCG
>NZ_JBEYSL010000070.1:0-18461 GCF_040642735.1 Micromonospora sp. NPDC047753
CGTGCCCGAGGAACGCGTTCTCCGCCACCGACAGGTCCTCGACGAGGTCGAGCTCCTGGTAGATCGTGGCGATACCCGCCTTCATGGCGGCCTGCCCGACGCCGACCTGTCCGACGCCGACCTGTCCGACGCCGACCTGTCCGACGCCGAACAGGTCGACGCCGAACAGGTCGATGCGGATCAGGCCGAGGCGGATCAGCACGGCACGGATCAGCCTGGCGCGGAGCAACGCGGAGTCGAGCGGCTCGACACGGAGCGGATCGGAGGCGTGCAGGCCGACGCGTCCGGCGAACTGATGGACCGCCCGCCGACCGACGCGGGCGCACCCCCCGAGTGGCCGGGACGTTCTGCTGATCCTCGGGTGTTCGGAGTCGCACTGCTGGTGCTGGGCCTCGCCGCGGCCGGCCTGGCCACCCAGCCCAGAGCGGTGCAGGCCGCACCGACCCGACCCGCCGCGACCGCCTGCCCGACCCCGTCCCGGTCCGGCACGCCGTCGCCCACCACTCCCACCACCAGGACGCCGACCCCGACACCGAGCGCCAGCCCGGAGCGGGACGGCAACATCATCACCGACATCCTGGACGAGATCGGGGACCTGTTCACCGGTGGACGCAACGAGAAGACCGCGACGCCGTCGGCTACCCCGACCGCCAGCCCGTCGGCGAAGCCGACAGTCACGCCGACGGCCCGTCCCGGGTCCACGGCCTGCCCGTCACCGAACCCGGGCGGGTCAGGCAAGCCCGGGGCCACGACACCCGACAAGCCAGACAAAGCGGAGCCGGGCAAGCCGCTGCCCCGCATCGCGGCCGACCCGAATCTGCCAATGGTGGGCCAGATGCCGTCCAAGCTCACCGGCTCCAAGGTCACCATGACCGGGCTGCGGTTCGACGGGACCACCGAGCTGCAGACCGAGAAGGGCAGCCTCAAGGTGCTGAAGTTCAGCATGCGGGAGGCGGTGACCGACGACTTCCTGCTGGTCGCCGACGGCCCCGACGGTCGCACCCAGCGATACAAGACCGACCGGCTGACCGTCCGCGGTGACGTGGCCTTCTACTCCACCCGGTTCGTCGGCAAGCTGCTCGGCATCAAGCTCACCCTGACCCCGGACCTGCCGTTGCCGGACGGGATCCCGGTCACCCTGCCGATCTCGATCACGTTCAGCGACCCGGTGATGGATCTGGCGTACGTCACCAGTGACACGCTGACCGCCCGGCCGTCGTTGGCGCTGGCCCTCGGCTGAACGACACCCGCCCCGATGGCTCCGGGTGCTGGCGGTACGACGAGCCGCCAGCGCCCGGAGCCATCAGCGACTCAGAGCCGGGCCAGCGCCCGACGCAGCGGGTCGAGACCCAGGGCACCCAGGTCCAACGCCTGCCGGTGGAACTCCCGCAGGTCGAAATCGGCGCCCTTGCGGGCCTTGGCGTCCTCGCGGGCCTGGAGCCAGATCCGCTCACCCACCTTGTACGACGGCGCCTGCCCCGGCCAACCCAGGTAACGGTTCAGCTCGAAGCGCAGGTTCTCGTCCGGAACCCGGCAGTGCGCCCGCATGAACTCCCAGCCCAGCTCGGGCGTCCACCGCTCGCCCGGGTGGAAACCGAACGGATTGTCCTTCGGGATCTCCAGCTCCAGGTGCATGCCGATGTCCACGATGACCCGTGCCGCACGCATCGCCTGGCCGTCGAGCATGCCCAGCTTGTCGCCCGGATCCTCCAGGTAGCCCAACTCGTCCATCAGCCGCTCCGAGTAGAGCGCCCAGCCCTCACCGTGCCCGGAGACCCAGCAGAGCAGCCGCTGCCAACGGTTGAGCAGGTCGGCCCGGACGGCGGTCTGCGCCACCTGGAGATGGTGACCCGGCACGCCCTCGTGGTAGACCGTTGTCACCTCTCGCCAGGTGGAGAAGTCGCTGATGCCCTGCGGCACCGCCCACCACATCCGACCCGGGCGGGAGAAGTCCTCGCTCGGGCCGGTGTAGTAGATGGCACCGTCGCTGGTCGGGGCGAGGCAGCACTCGATGCGGCGGACCTGCTCGGGGATGTCGAAGTGGGTGCCGTGCAGCTCGGTGATCGCCTTGTCGGCCAGTGCCTGCATCCAGTCCCGGAATGCCTCCTTGCCCTGGATGGTCCGGGCCGGGTCGGCGTCCAACTTGGTCACGGCCTCGTCGACGGTGGCACCGGAGCCGGCGATGCGCCCCGCCACGACCTGCATCTCCGCCTCCAGGCGGGCCAGCTCGGCGAAGCCCCAGGCGTACGTCTCGTCCAGGTCGACCTTGGCGCCGAGGAAGTACTGCGAGGCGAGCTCGTAGCGCTCGCGACCGGCGGCCTGCTTGTCCCGCCCGTGCGGGGCCATCTCGGTACGCAGGAACTGGCCGAACTCGGCGGTCGCCGCGGTCGCCGCCGCCGCACCCCGGCGCAGTTCCGCCCCGAGCGTGCCCTCCGCCCCGAGCCGCTCGACCAGCCCGTGGAAGAAGTTGTCACCGGTCGGGTCGACCCAGATGTCGCACTGCTTGGCCACCTCGACCAACTGCACCTTTGAGCTGACCTCACCGGCGGCGAGCGCTTCCCGCAGCGTGGTCTTGTAGCCCTCCAGCGCGGCACCGAAGCCGTTGAGCCGGGCGGCGATGTTGGCCTTCTCGTCGCTGGTCGCGGTGGGCATCAGGTCGAACACCATGCGGATCTCGTGCAGCCCGCTGGTGATCACGCTGACCTCGCTGGTCACCTCACCGGCGTCGTACCTGGCAAGGTCCAGGCCGAGCCGCTCCTGCATGGCCTCCTTGGCGGTCCGTTCCGATTCGTTCTCCGGCTCGGTCACCTCCAGCTCGGCCAGGGTCCGGCGGGTGAGGTCCGCGCGCGCACCGTAGCCGTCGGGCGAGAGGTCGTCGAGCTGGTCGTCATGGCCGGCGATGCCGACGAAGGTCGCTCCGGTGGGGCTCAACGGCGCCCACTCGGCCACGTAGCGGTTGGCGAGTTCATCAATTCGTCCCACGCTGCGACCCTACGTGACCACCCCACCCCCCGTGTCGCCGACGTTTGTCGTGTTGGAGCTGCGGGTTCAGGCACGGCGTGACTGCCGAAAGGCGCGCGACTTTGTCGTTCGGTTGCGGCAGAGTGTCAGGGGTGACCACCGATACCACTCCTGACAAAGCGCCGCTGCGCGCCTGGCTGCCCGGCTTTGTCGCCCTCGCCGCGATCTGGGGTTCCAGCTTTCTCTTCATCAAGGTCGGGGTGGCCGAGCTGCACCCGGTCCAACTCACCCTCTACCGGGTCGTCGCCGGCGCGTTGACCCTGCTGGTGGTCCTCGCCGTGCTGCGCGACCGGCTGCCCCACGAGCCCCGGGTCTGGGCGCACCTGACCGTCGTCGCCGCCTTCGGCGTGGCCGTGCCGTTCACCCTCTTCGGCTACGGCGAGCAGCGGGTCGAGTCGATGCTGGCCGGCATCTGGAACGCCACCACGCCGTTGATCGTGCTGCCGCTTGCGGTGCTGGTCTTCCGCACCGAGCGGCTCACGGTGCGCCGTGCGGTCGGGCTCGGGCTGGGCTTCGTCGGGGTGCTGGTGGTGCTCGGGGTCTGGGAGGGCATCGGCGGGGCGCACTTCACGGGGCAGCTCATGTGCTTCGGTGCGGCGGCCTGCTACGGCGTGGCCATCCCGTACCAGAAGCGGTTCGTCGCCGACAGCGCGTACTCAGGCCTGTCGCTCTCCACCGCGCAACTGCTGCTCGCGGCCGCACAGTTGGCCATCGTCGCTCCCTTCGTCGCCGGCCTGCCGCCACTGCCCACCGAGCTGTCGGCGGGGGTGGTGGCAAGTGTGCTGACCCTCGGCGCGCTCGGCACCGGGCTCGCGTTCGTGATCAACATGCGCAACATCCGGCTGGCCGGCGCGAGCACCGCGTCCACTGTCACGTACCTGGTCCCGATCTTCGCGGTGCTGATCGGTGCGCTGGCGCTCGACGAACGACTCAACTGGCACCAGCCGGTCGGCGCGCTGATCGTGCTGCTCGGGGTCGCGGTCTCGCAGGGGATGTTCAGTCGTCGGCGGAGCAGCCCGGTGGTCGGCGTCGGCGCTCCCGCCACGCCCGCCGCCGAGCCCGCCCGCAGCTGACCGACCACAGTTTCGATCAGCGCCGGGAGTCAGGTGCGGGTGTGCGTCCAGGTCACCAGTTGCTCCGCCGACCAGGTGTTGATCACGCGGTCGGCGGGGACGCCGCAGAGGGCGGCGCGTTCACAGCCGAACCGTTGCCAGTCGAGTTGGCCGGGCGCGTGCGCGTCGGTGTTGATGGCGAACCGGCAGCCGGCCTCCAGGGCGCGACGGATCAGGCGCTTCGGCGGGTCCTGCCGCTCCGGCCGAGAGTTGATCTCGACGGCGGTGTCGTGCTCGGCGCAGGCGGCGAAGACCGCGTCCGCGTCGAAGTCGCTCTCCGCCCTGGTCCGCGCGCGGTGCCCCCGATCGCCCGGACCGGTCACCCCGGCCGGGCGGGACGACACCATCCGGCCGGTGACGTGCCCGAGGATGTCCAGGTGCGGATTGGCGACCGCCTTCAGCATGCGCCGGGTCATCTTCGACCGCTCGTCCTTCAGGCCGCTGTGCACCGACCCGACCACCACGTCGAGCCGCGCCAACAGGTCGTCGTCCTGATCCAGGGAACCGTCGGCGAGGATGTCCACCTCGATCCCGGTGAGGATCCGGAATCCCTCGGGCAGCGCCGCGTTCACCTGCGCTACATGGTCGAGCTGCCGGCGCAGCCGCTCCGCGGTCAGCCCGCGGGCCACCGTCAGCCGGGGCGAGTGGTCGGTCAGCACCAGGTACTCGTGGCCCAACTCCACAGCGGCCAACGCCATCTCCTCGATGGGTGAGCCGCCGTCGGACCAGTCCGAGTGGGTGTGGCAGTCGCCGCGCAGGGCGGCGCGGAGCGCCGTGGCCTCGGCGTCCAGGTCGCTGCCCTCGGTCGCCACCAGACGGCGGAGGTAGACAGGTTCCTCACCGGCGAGGGACTCCGCCACGCAACGGGCCGTGACGTCACCGACCCCGGCCAGTTCGGTGAGCGTGCCGTTGCCGACCCGTTCGGTCAGCTCGGCCGCAGGCAGGCCGGCCAGCGCCTTCGCCGCCGACCGGAACGCGCGTACCCGGTAGGTGGCCTCGTTCGCCCGTTCCAACAGGAAGGCGATCCGGCGCAGGTCGGCGATGGGGTCTCTCGCGCGAGCCATGTCAGGGCGCCTTCGGGCAACCGCGCTTGCGTTGCCACGCGGTGACCTCGGTGGCCGGCTCCCGGTTGCCGCCGCGCCGCCAGGAGTCCAGGTAACGCGCCGGCCAGATCACCCCGCGCCGGATCCACCAGCCGTCCTTGCCCGCGCACGCCGGCGAGATGCCGAAGTGCACATGACACACGTTGTTCGCGTTGCCCGTACGGCCCACCTTGCCGAGCTGCTGCCCGGCGCGGACCCGCACCCCGGCGTCGACTCCGCCGGTCACGACGCTCAGGTGCGAGCCGTAGTAGCGCACCCCGTCGTCCCCGAGCAGGGCGACCGACAGGCCACCGTTGTCCGGGCCCTGCGGCCCACGCTTGCGGTACCGGTCCACTCGGCTCACCTCCAGCACCGTCCCGTCGGTCACCGCCACGAACGGCTCGCCGCAGTCGGCGAAGAGGTCCGTCGCCGGGTACGCCCCGTGCGTCGGGTGGTAGTCGACGTTGTCGGCGCGTACCGGAAAGACATGCTTCAGCCCGGTGCGGGGTGCCGCCGCCGACGGCCTGGCCGACGACGGCGCCGGGGAGCTCGGGTCGCTCGCCGCCGGCGGGGGCGGCTGCGACGCCGGCTGGTCGGCGGTCGCCCAGACCGACTGTGGCGTCGGCGCGGCGCCGTCGGGCACCCCCGGCCGGGTGGTCGCGCAGCCGGCGGCCAACACCGGGGCGAGCAACAGCAGGATCGGGTACGCCGGACGAGCGCGGCGGCTGATCGTCGGCGAGGACATCCGGTCATCCTGGCAGAGCCGGTACCGTGGGCACGAGCGGCACGCGTGAGGGAGGGCAGCGACGGTGACCATTGCCCGACCCGAACCTGGCCCGGATTTCGGTGCCGCCCGCCCGGTTCCGCGTACCCCGTCGGGTCTCTTCCCCTCCGGGCCACCGCCACGGCCCACCTATCGCGAGCCGCACCCGGTCACCGGCGGTGGTGTCGCCGCCGGAGGCGGCGCGGCGGCCGGGTGGCTGCTGCTGTTCGGCCTGCTCGGCACCGATGTGGCCAGCTACGCGTGGTGGACGGTGTTCGCCGGCCTGCTGGCCTGGGCCACCGCCCTGGTGCTGGTGCGCTTCGGCGACCGAGGGGTGGCGACCGGGGTCGCCATCGTCACGGCGGGTGGTTGGAGCATCGCCGCAGCAGTGGTGGCGGTCCGCTGGGCCACCAGTGGTGACTGGCCGCTGTGGTGACCGGCGCGGACGGGCCCCGAAACGGTGTTCGGTGACTGCACCGTGTGCCCGGTTGGCTGCGTAGCGAACGCCGTCTTGACGTGGCCGCCGAGACTCGGCACGCTCGCAACTATGGCCTGGACCACTCCCCGGCAGGATCCCGATCGCAATCGCCGTCGACTGCAGTTGCTGGCCGAGTTGGCGGGCGCCCGGGCGGTCCGCCAGCGCAGCCGACCGCAGCGGCAGCGCACCGAGCGTCTGCGCCAGCTCATCGCCACCCGCCGTCGAGTGGTCGGCTGATTCGACTTTGTCAGGAATGACCCGCCCTTCGGGGCGTTGACGGGTCGCCTGCCGACCCGACCGGCTAACGTGCACGCGTAACGAGTCGACGCTGTGTCGAGGCTATTGGGGGGACCGTGTCGTACTTCGCTGCGGCCGTGGTGCGCGACGACAGTGGCTGGACTGCCGCCGAGGTCAGCCTGCGTGGCGCCACCGACATCGACGAGGTTGCCGACCGGCTGCGTGACGTCGACCTGGAGGCCGACGTGTCGCTGCTCTTCGTCGAGGCCGACGACGCCTACCTGGTGATCCTGCGCCTCGACGAGGGCGAGGACCTGCGGGTCTTCGGTTCGGACTCCGCGTACGCGGAGGAGTCGCAGCTCGGGTCGCTGCTGGTCGGTGACCTGAAGACCTCGGTCACGGGGCTCGACGGCGACGACGAGCCACGCCCGGTGAGCACCGGTGACGAGGAGACCGAGCAGCCCGTCGTCGACCCGGAGGCCGATCCGGTCGGCGACGCCGACCTGCTGGCCAACCTGGGTATCTCCGCGCAGAAGCTGCTGACCCTCTGCACCCACGAGGGGATGATGCCGGCGGACGTCACCGTCGAGATCTGCCAGGTGCTCGGCTGCGCCGACGAGGTCGAGGAGCTGCGTGAGGTCTGAGCCGGCCGATGCCACCGATCCGTCGCTGGAGTCGATCCGACCGGGCCAGCCGACCCCCGGCGCGGTGCGCCGCGCCGGGCCCGGCGCGCACGAGGGCCTGGCCGACCTGGGCGAGGTCGGCCGACGACAGCGGCACGAGCTGTGGATGCGCCGTGCCCTGGAGGTGGCCGTCGCCGGTCCGCCCGTCGACGACACGGTCAGCACCGACGTCGACGACGTGCCGGTGGGGGCGGTGCTCTACGGGCCGGACGGCACCGAATTGGCCACCGGACGCAACGAGCGCGAGCTGACCGGTGACCCCACCGCCCACGCCGAGGTGCTGGCCCTGCGCCGGGGCGCCGAGCGCACCGGTCGGTGGCGGCTGGACGGCTGCACCCTGGTGGTGACCCTCGAACCGTGCACCATGTGCGCCGGGGCGCTGGTACTGGCCCGGGTCTCCACGGTCGTGTTCGGTGCCTGGGAGCCCAAGACCGGCGCTGCCGGATCGCTCTGGGACGTGCTGCGGGACCGTCGGCTCAACCACCGCCCCGAGGTCTACGGCGGGGTGCTGGAGGCCGAGACCGCCACCGTCCTGCGCGCGTTCTTCCGCTGAGAGGCGCTGGCAGCCGTCTGAAGGCACTGGCCGCCGTCTGACTTTCTGCGCCCCGGCGGTCTGATGCGAAAGAGCGTGATGACTGTGAGTCATCGTGATGCCTCACAGTCATCACGCTCTTCGCGGTATTGCCGCCCGAACAGGTCAGGCGATGATCGTGTCGAGGGCGATCTCGACCATCTGGCTGAAGGTCTGCTCGCGCTCCTCCGAGGTGGTCTTCTCACCGGTCTTGATGTGGTCGCTGACGGTCAACACGGTCAGCGCGCGGGCCTTGAACCGGGCGGCGATCGTGTAGAGCGCCGCCGACTCCATCTCCACTGCCAGCACGCCGTAGTCGGCGAGGGTGTCGTACAGGTCCGGCCGGTCGGTGTAGAAGGCGTCCGCCGCAAGGATCGGCCCCACGTGCATGGTGATGCCACGCCGCTCGGCCACCTCGACCGACGTACGCAGCAGCCCGAAGTCGGCCACCGGGGCGTAGTCGATCAGCCCGTCGAAGCGCATCCGGTTCATGTTCGAGTCGGTGGACGACCCGATCGCGGCCACCACGTCCCGCAGTTGCAGGTCCGTGCTGAGGGCGCCACAGGAGCCGACCCGGATCAGCGTCTTCACGCCGTACTCGTTGATCAGCTCGTGGGCGTAGATGGAGGCAGACGGCATGCCCATGCCGGAGCCCTGGACGGAAACCTCGACGCCGTTCCAGCGGCCGGTGAAACCCAGCATGCCCCGAACCGTCGAGTAGCAGGTAGCGCCCTCGAGGTAGGTCTCCGCGATCCACTTGGCCCGCAGGGGGTCGCCCGGCATCAGGACCCGCTCGGCGATCTCGCCCGGCTTCGCGCCGATGTGCGTACTCATGGCAAAGATCCTGCCAGGCCGGCCGGGGCGATACCGGTTCGGCGTCGGAACCGGCGGTCCTGTACCCTCGTCGGCGGTGGCGTGTCCGAGCGGCCTAAGGAGCACGCCTCGAAAGCGTGTGAGGGTTAACGCCCTCCGAGGGTTCAAATCCCTCCGCCACCGCTCTGCAGTGCAGAAACGCCCGGTCGATCCGCGAGGATCGACCGGGCGTTTTCGCGTCAGAGCTGCTGCTCGCCGCCCGTCGACGAACAACTCGCCGCCGGTCATGAAGCTGCTCTGGTCGGAGGCGAGGAAGAGCGCGGCGTTGGCGATCTCGTCCGGGTGTGCCATGCGCTGCATGGGCACGCCCGAGGCGATGGTCTTCAGCAGCCCGGGGGCCTCGGCGGGGCTGGGTGCGAGGCCGGCGAGCCCGGGGGTCTCGGTCGAGCCGGGCACCAGGGTGTTGACCCGGATCTTCCGGCCGATCAGCTCGGCGGCCCAGGTGCGGCCGAACGAGCGGATGGCCGCCTTGGACGCCGCGTAGACGCTGAACGCCGGGGTGCCGGCAGGGCCTTCTGCACGGTGAAGATGGTGCCGTAGATGTTGGTGTCGAAGGTCTTGGCGACGTGCTCGACCGTGATCGAGTCGAGCGACCGGAACTCTCCGCCGCCGGCGTCGAGGCGTTCTGGCGTCAGGGATATGAGGGCGCCTCGGTGAACGACCGGAGCGGGCCACCGACCCGGTCTGAGCGTCACCGTCCGAGCAGCTGCTCCACCCCGTCGAGGAGTCGTTGCAGGCCGAATTCGAAGAGGCTCTCGACGTCGAGGTCGATCGCTGTCCGGCTGAGCCGGGCCAGATGCGGAAACTCGCCCGCCGCGAGCAGTCCGCCGAACACGTCGGCCTGAGCCGTCATCCATTCGTCACCGCTCAGGCCGGTGTCCTGCTCCGCCTCGGCCTCCCGCTCCAGGTTGACGGCGCTGCCTCGAACATGGTTGGCCAGGACGACCACCAGATGGAGTTTGGTGTGCTGGTCCAAGCCGTGGCGGGCGAGAGCGCGCAGCGCCCACTCGGTGTGCGCGACGGCATGCGGTGCCATCAGCGGGCGGGTCAGTGAGATGACCTGGGCCAGCCAGGGATGCCGCCGGTAGATCGACCACTGAAGTCGGCTGAGCAACTCCAGCTGGGCTCGCCAACCGGGCGGGAACGTGCGCGGCAGCCGATGCGTGGCGAAGGCCGCGTCCGCCATCAGCACGAGAAGCTGCTCCTTGCCCCGAACCTGCCGGTACAGCGACATGGTGGGGACGTCCAACTCCAGCGCGATGCGCCGCATGCTCAGCGCCGGTAACCCCTCGGCGTCGGCGATCGTCATGGCGGTCCGCACCACCTGGTCGCGGTTCAACCCTCGGACGGGCAGCCGCCGACCGGCGGACGGGGCGGCCCGACCCGGCGTGTTCGGCGCTGCGCCGGTCACCACCATGCCCACACCCGGCACCGCCCGGACCAGATTCTCCTGGCGGAGCGCGGTGAGCGCCCGGCTGGCGGTCGCCATGGCGACGCCCCACTCCCGAACGATCTGCCGGGTGGACGGCACCCGATCGCCCGGACCCAGCTCGCCTGCCACGATGCGCCGTCGCAACTCCCCGACGATGCGTAGATAAGGAGGAGCGGCCTCGTCGAACTCCGCCACGATCGCCTCCCGTCCGCCTCGCGGCGACCGTAGCGCACTAGAGCACCAGCCAGTGCCCCCGTCCTGCCCGTCGCGGCGTACTAGAGCTCCGTGTCCGGATGGTTGCCAGCTCGACATGCTCGACGCAGCCCGGTGCGTACGCCGTACCGGCGTCGACGAGATGGGAAGAGCATGAGGAGAGTCTCGTACCCCCGATGGGCCGTCACATTGGGCGTTGTCGTCCTCGTCTGTCCGGCGATGGCCGTCGGTCCGGCCGCGGCCAACGACGACCGCCGGAGCGCGGCCGTCGTCCGGACCGACCAGGGCGCGGTGCGGGGGACCGTCGCGGCGGACCACCGCTCGTTCCAGGGCATCCCGTACGCGAGCCCGCCGCTGGGCGCGCTGCGCTGGGCACCGCCGCAGCCCGGTCCGACATGGACCGGAGTACGCGACGCCAGCCGGCCCGGTGCCACCTGCGCCCAACTGCAAGGGCTGCCGATGGACAGACCCTCCGAATCCGAGGACTGCCTCTACCTGAATGTCACCACCCCGCGCTCGGTTGCACGAACGCCACGACCGGTCATGGTGTGGCTGCACGGCGGCGACTTCCGGTTCGGCAGTGGCGACGGCCACGGCGGGCAGCGGTTGGCCGCCGGTGGTGACGTCATCGTCGTCACTCTGAACTACCGGCTCGGCGCGCTCGGCTTCCTGGCGCATCCGGCGCTGGCCGGCCGGGACGGAGTCACCGGCAACTTCGGGTTGCAGGACCAGCAGGCCGCACTGCGCTGGGTGCGGCGCAACGCGGTGGCCTTCGGCGGCGACCCGGGCAACGTCACAGTGTTCGGCCAGTCCGCCGGGGCGACCAGCGTCTGCGCGCAGCTCGCCGCGCCCGCCGCCGCTGGCCTGTTCCACCGCGCGATCATGCAGAGCAACTCGTGCACCAACCCGGTCCAGACCCGGGCCGAGGCGGTTGACGCGGCCCGGGAGTTCGCGCGGAGGATCGGCTGCACCGACCCGGCTGTGGTCGCCGCCTGCCTGCGCGGACGGACCCCCGCCCGGCTGGTCGAGACGGTCGGCTATCCCGGCGCGGGAGTCGACCTGGGCCCGGTCGTCGACGGTCGCACGCTACCGGTGGACCCGGCGGACGCGCTGAGCACCGGGAGGCTGCATCCGGTGCCGGTGTTGACCGGGATGAACCGGGATGAGTCCCGACTCGTGGTGTGGGGGATGGAACGGGTCGGGCTCAACTGCCCGGAGCCGCCGAAGCCCGACCAGGAGCCGGAGTCGTGCCCGCTCACTGACGACCAGTACCGCGACCAGGTACGCGCCATGTTCGGTGACCACGCGGGGCAGGTGCTGGCCCGCTATCCGCGCGACCCCGCACATTCCGCCAGCGTGACGTTGGGCGCGGTGCTGACCGATCACGACTACGCCGAGCCGATCTACTCCGCCGCGTTGGCTTTCGCGCGGCGGGTGCCGACGTTCGCGTACGAGTTCGCCGACGAGGAGTCGCCGTTCTTCACCGAAGGACCCGAACCGACGTTCGCCACCGGCGCGTACCACTGTGCCGAGCTGCCGTACCTGTTCGCTGTCGACTATGCCGAGGCGCTCACGCCGACCCAGCGGCGGCTCTCCGACGAGATGGTGCGGACCTGGAGCGACTTCGCCCGGACGGGTCGGGTGGGCTGGCCGCGACTGCGCCCTGATGCTCCGTACGTGCGGGTGTTCGCCGGTGGCGGCGGATCGCGCGCGACGGACTTCGCGGCGGCCCACTCGTACGACTTCTGGCGGTCGCTGCTCCGCTGAACGACGACTGATCCGTCGGGGCCGGGACGATCCATCGTGGAGCGGAGCGGTTCGACAGGGCAGCTCGACTCAGCACGGGCCCGTCCCCTCGTTGAAGAGGCGGCGGGCCCAGTCCGCGTACCCGGCTATGGTTTTTCGGACCGTGCGCCCGTCGTGCAGGAACAGGTACGCGCGGTCGCCGCTGCGGGCGAGCAGCCCGTCGAGTCGGTGTGTCCCCTGTGGAGCCCTCAATCGGCTGACCTCCGGGTAGCGGTCCCAGACCTCGTCGACGGGCGAACCCGCCGTTATGCCCTCCGGTGTCCGCATCGGGTCGCCGACCCAGAGCAGCACGAGTTTGTCCTCCACGAAGACCGGGCTGACCGTGTCGTGGCCAGCGAGCATCGGCCCGCAGGCGTCCAGGCTGGTACGCAGGATGCCGCGTCGGGTCAGCTCGTCCTCGGTGGCACCGAATTCGATGTTGCTGAGGCCGTTCAGGTCGATGATCTCCACGTTGCCGGCGGGCCGGCCGTTCGGAATCGACCTGGTGGGCGGTACGCCGCTGCCCGCGATCGAGGCAGCCGTCAACAGTGCGGCGATAAACGCAAATTGTCGCAATTTCATGGAATCCCCCAGTCCCCCAACGGAACGGGAGCGTTCAGGTTGCTGCCGAACGCCGGATTACTGGTTTTCCCACTGTTCGACCAGCTCGTCCCAGTAGTCGGCGCTGAGTCGACGCCGCCCGTGCGCCAACCAACCCTCGGTGCTTCGCTCCAGATGCAACCCCAGTTCGGCGAACCTGTCGATCCAGGTGCCGGGCTCCACGCCGAGCTGACTCAGCGCGCCGTTGATCGGCCACTGCTCGCGCGGCGCGCTCAACTCGTCGTCGAAGCACGGGCCCCAGGACAGCGCCCCGCCCAACCACACCGCTGCCGACTGGTAGCCGACCCCACCACCGAACTCCGCCTCCAGATAGGCCACCGGCCCCGACTGTGACCAACGGGTCAGCACCTCGACCAGCGCCGTCGACAACACCAGGCCGAACGGACGCGCGGCGCTCCGGTCGTCAGTGGCGAAATCCGGCAACGACCCGGTCAGCTCGATCACCAACTGCGGGGTGACCGGCAGCAACGCGAAGTCCTGGCGCAGCCCGCCGAGGACCGCGTGATCCAGCCCGGCGGTCTGCTCGCGGAGCAGCTCAACGTCCGCGATCACCGCGCTGAGCTGGTAAGCCATGGAACCTCCGGTCGTCCACAGCCTGTGGATAGAACATGTGTACGACGGGACTCTCCGTCGTCGGTGCCTGGGACGGTACCGGCCGGAGAAAGGACGTGCCGGGCCCTGCTCGATCAGTGGGCGTCGGCGAGCAGGACGACCGTTGTACGGTCCTGGCCATGGTCAGTCAACTGAGCGTTCCCGGTGTGCCGTTCCCGCTCGTGCCCTCGTCCGCCGAGCTGTGGCGGGTCGACGAGGCGGCCGGCACCGTGGCGGTCGAGGCGCAGCCGCTCACGGACATCTTCATCGACCCCAGCACCGGCGTCGCCGACGCGGCCGGAACCACCACGGTCAGCGCCGAGTCGACGCTCAACGCCGCGACGCTGATCGGGGACCTGCCGACGGGGGACTTCCAGTTCAGCGCCCGGGTCAGCGTGGACTTCGCCGCCACCTTCGATGCCGGTGTGCTCCTGCTGTGGCTCGACGAGCGGCGCTGGGCCAAGCTGTGCTTCGAGTTCTCCCCGGCGGGCGAACCGATGATCGTGTCGGTCATCTGCCGAGGCGTCGCCGACGACGCGAACGCCTTCGTCGTACCCGACCGGTCGGTGTGGCTGCGAGTCTCCCGAGTCGACGGGGTCTACGCGTACCACGCCTCGGTCGACGGTGAGACCTGGCAGCTTATCCGCGTCTTCCTCCTCGACCCCGACGCGTCTCGCGACCGGATCGGCTTCGCGGGCCAGTCCCCGACCGGTCAGGGGTGCAGCGTGACCTTCGACGAGATCACGTTCCGGGCAGAGCGTCTGGGAGATCTCCGCGACGGGTCCTGACCTGTTCGCCGCGGTGGGGCGTGTGACCGGGAGCAGGTCAGGTGCGTCGGGTGAGCTGGCTGACGAACGCGCGCCAGGCCGTGGGCGCGAAGGCGAGCGCCGGACCGGTCGGGTCCTTTGAATCCCGTACGCCGATGACGCCGGGGAGGTTGTCGGCGACCTCGACGCAGTTGCCGCCGTTGCCGCTGCTGCGGCTGCTCTTGCGCCACCGGGCGCCGTTCAGCTCCATGACTCCGCCACTTCCTGGATGAGTTGGACCGACTGCCAGTGGGACAACGCCTCGCCGCGCACGTTCTCCCATGCGAGGCCGGCATAGGCGGCCGTCGTGCTGCTCAGCCGAGCGGAGGTGGAAGGAAGGGCAATCGCCCGGTAGCCATGGAGTTGCTGGTTGGACTTCTGGGCAGCAGTTGGCCAACTGGGAGCACGACGTTCGCGAATGTGCTCGACATACCATTACAAAATCCTGAATTCGGACGGGTGTCGGGACCTTGATCCTCCTCCTCCCGCCACCCCTGCCAGCGACTGTGATTCAATCGCGGGATGGCACTCCAGGCATCATCGGTCGAGATCCAATCGCCCGCATTATTCCTGGTAATTGATCTAGGGCGACCAACGGTCCGCGATTTCTACATGCACTTCGGAGCCATCAACACTCTGTGGGGAGCTTCATTCGCGGCTTATCAAGAGACCGCCAATGCGGAGGCCTGGCAGCGTCTCAAGGATGAGTTGCGCACAGCCAATCGCCAGGACGAGATCGTTCCGAGCCTTATTGTAGATCGAGTCCGACTGGCAAGTCCCGTAGAGGCTGCGCTGACATCGATAGCGACCTCGTACGCTCCGATCGCATATGGACTGGCCGGGATGGCGGTCCTTGAACGCACCATTCGGTTGATCATGGAATGGCAACGTCATCGAGAAGAGCTCCGACGATCCCGAATGACCGACGCCGAGGCAGGTGGGATATTGAACGAGGCGACGGAGATGGAAATGCAAGGCGGGCATCTCGGTAGCTCCAGAGAAGCTGTTATCCGCCTTTCTGAACGTCGGATTATTGCAGTGGAGCGGCAGGATCCCGGTAGCGAGATTGATGAACAATAGTCGCAGAAACGGGGACTGTAGGAATTTCGACTGCCGGGATGGCTGGCCGTGGCCAGCATGCCACCGACTCCATTCGGGTCGGCCATCGCCAGAGAAGTCGGCGGGCTGATCTGGCGGCAGGCGACGGAAGAACCAGCCGAGCAAGGCGCCGACGCGGACCCTGACGACGACTAGGCGGGGCGCCCGTGCCAGCTAACTGAGGCCGCGACATCAACGCCCGGCAGACCGTGAGGGTCTGCCGGGCGTTTCTGCTGCTCAGGCGAGCGGAGGATACGAGATTCGAACTCGTGAGGGTGTAAACCCAACACGCTTTCCAAGCGTGCGCCCTAGGCCTCTAGGCGAATCCTCCGCGAGCCAGGATACAGGTCCGTGTCGGCCGGGCCACCCCACCACCCCCTGAAGATCGACAGGCGGTCGGGTAGGCTGGGCGTCACCTCCCGTGCGGCGGTATCTCGTGAACCTCCCCAGGGCCGGAAGGCAGCAAGGATAAGCGAGCTCTGCCGGGTGCACGGGAGGCCTTTTTGTCTGTGGGCCGGTTGATCCACTCGACATCCCTGATGTCGCGGTGTCCCGGCCATGCGGACACCGCGGTTTCCAGGAAGCCGAGTCGATCAAGCCCTGGCGGCCCGGTCGATCAAGGCTGAAGGCCCAGGCGCCCGGGGTGGTGGGTGGTCACCCGCGCCCGACCGGCGCAGAATGGCTCGGTCGAGAGGAGGCGGGACGAGTGACGCTGGCGCTCTACCGCAAGTACCGGCCGCGTACCTTCGCTGAGGTCATCGGTCAGGAGCACGTGACCGAGCCGCTGTCGCAGGCGCTGCGCAGCGGACGGCTCAACCACGCCTACCTCTTCTCCGGCCCCCGTGGCTGCGGCAAGACCACCAGCGCCCGGATCATGGCCCGCTCGCTCAACTGTGAGCAGGGCCCCACGCCCGAGCCGTGCGGCAAGTGTGACTCCTGCCGCTCGCTGGCCGCCGACGGCGCCGGCTCGATCGACGTGATCGAGATCGACGCGGCCAGCCACGGCGGTGTCGACGACGCCCGCGAGCTGCGCGAGCGCGCCTTCTTCGCGCCGGCCAGCAGCCGCTTCAAGATCTACATCATCGACGAGGCGCACATGGTCTCGACCCAGGGCTTCAACGCCCTGCTCAAGCTGGTCGAGGAGCCCCCGGAGTACGTCAAGTTCATCTTCGCCACCACCGAGCCGGAGAAGGTCCTCGGCACGATCCGGTCGCGGACCCACCACTACCCGTTCCGGCTGTTTCCGCCGAAGGTGGTCCGCCCGTACCTGGAACAGCTCACCCAGGCCGAGGGCGTCGCCGTCGAGCCGGCGGTCTTTCCGCTGGTGGTCCGCGCCGGTGGCGGCAGCATGCGGGACAGCCTCTCCGTGCTCGACCAGCTCATCGCCGGCGCCGGCGCGGAGGGAGTCAGCTACGCCCGGGCCGTCGCGCTGCTCGGGGTCACCGACTCGGCGCTGATCGACGAGATGTGCGACGCGCTGGCCGCCGGTGACGGCGCGGCCGCGTACGCCACCGTCGACCGGGTCGCCGAGGCCGGGCACGACATGCGCCGGTTCGCCTCCGACCTGCTGGAACGGCTGCGCGACCTGATCGTGATCCAGCAGGTGCCGGACGCCGCCGCGAAGGGTCTGATCGACGGCCCGGCCGACCAGATCGAGCGGATGGCAGCCCAGGCCTCGCAGCTCGGCTCGGCAACGCTCTCCCGCTGCGCCGACATCGTGCACAACGGCCTGGTCGAGATGCGCGGCACCACAGCACCCCGCCTGCTGCTGGAGCTGATCTGCGCCCGGATGCTGCTGCCCGGCGCGGACGACTCCACCGGCGGCCTGCTCCAGCGCCTGGAACGGATGGAACGCCGGCTCACCCTGGGCGGCGGCGACGCGCCGTCGGCCGCCGCCGGCTCCGCGCCAACCAACCACCCAGGGGTACGCCCACAGCCAGCCACCCCGGTCCCGGCTGCCGCCACCCCGGCACCCGCGAACGCCCCCACCTCGGCACCGCCGTGGGACGTCGACCCGGCGGCGTCCCCGGCCCAGGGCGCTCCCGCCCCGGCTGCTCCGGTCACCGAGGCACCCGCTCCGACCTCCGGCGCACCGGCCTCGTACGTCTCGCCGGCCGACTCGCCGATCCCGGCCTCGCCCGGCGCGTCGACCGGTCCGGCAACCGCTGACCAGGCCGTACCCGTCTCGCCCGCCGGCCCGGCCCCGCGTCGCGTGGTGCCACCGTCGGCGGTACTTCCCGACCCGGCCACGCCCGCGCCGCCCCGACCCGGAGCACCGGCCGCCGCGCTGGACGCGGTGGCGGTACGTCGCGTCTGGCCCGACGTGGTCGGCAAGGTCAACCGGACCAACAAGCGGATCGCCGCCCTGATGCGCGACGCGGTGGTCCGCGAACTCGACGGCGACACGCTGGTGCTGACGGTGAAGTCAACAGTGCTGGCCAAGATGATGGCCGACCACGCGGCGGTGCTCACCGACGCGCTCTACGAGGAGTTGGGCGGGCGCTGGCAGATCCGCTGCGAGGTGGCCGGCGAGCGCGGCGGCGTGTCGCTGTCCGGCTCATCGCGCGCACCGCAGACCGCACCGCCCCGACCCGCCGCGCCGCCAGCCCCGTCCGACGCGCCCGCCGCCGCGAACCCGACTGCCGCAGGCCCGACGAGCGCGCCTGGCTCGAATGCCGCCGGCTCGAATGCCGCGCCTGGCTCGACCGCTGCGCCTGGCTCGACCGCTGCGCCTGGCTCGAACACTGCGCCCGGCTCGAACCCCGCGCCTGGCTCGAACGCAGCGTCAGGGGCGAACACATTTGGCTCGACCGCTGTGCCAAGTTCGAGCGCGGCGCCTGGTTTCAGCGCCGCGCATGGCCCGAACGCCGCGCCCGGCTCGAACGCTGGGTCAGGCTCGACCGCAGCGCCAGGTGCGAACTCCGCCGGGCCTGGAAGTGGGCCACCCAACGCCCCGACCGCCGCCGGTCCGACGAACACCTCGCCGATCGCCGCGAACCCGACCACCAGTCGGGTACGCCCCCCGGCGTGCCCGAGAACCGCCTCGGTGATCCGGTGTTCGGTCGCGGTGTCGAGACTGGACATCGCATCGTCCA
>NZ_JBEYSL010000071.1:0-18328 GCF_040642735.1 Micromonospora sp. NPDC047753
CCGGCCCGGCGTGCGGGACCAGCGCGGAGTGGAACTTCTCCGCCCCGGCGCGGGAGGCGCGCCACTGGAAGAAGAGCACCCCGTCGGCACCGCGGGCGACGTGCGCGAGGCTGTTGCGGCGCATCTGCCCGGGCAGCTTGGCAACGTTGCGGGGCTGCCAGTTGACAGCGCTGGTGGAGTGCTCCATCAGCAGCCACGGGTCGCCGCCGGCGACGCCCCGGGTGTGATCGGCGGCGAGCGCCAGCCCGAGGTGCGCCTGCGGGTCGGCGGCGGTCAGGTAGTGGTCGTTGGAGACGAGGTCCACGTCGGACGCCCAGGAGTGGTAGTCCATGTGTTTGACGCCGAGGCCGATCATGAAGTTGGTGGTGATCGGCTGCCGGACCAGCGTCTGCAACACCTCCCGCTCGGCGCGCAGCTGGGCGCGCTGCTCGTCGGAGGAGAACCGCAGGAAGTCCAGTTGCTGCGTCGGGTTGGCGAAGGTCGGCGCGACACGCGGCGGGGTGATCTCGGCCCAGTCGCCGTAGCGCTGGCTCCAGAACGCGGTGCCCCAGGCGTCGTTGAGCCGGTCCAGGTCACCGTAACGCTCACGCAACCAGCCGCGGAACGCCTCGGCGCTGACGTCGCAGTAGCAGTGCACGTTGTGGCAGCCCAGTTCGTTGGAGACGTGCCACATGACCACGGCGGGATGCTCGGCGTACCGACCGGCCACCGCGCGCACCAACTCCAGCGACCGCTCGCGGAACACCGGTGAACTGGGGCAGTACGCCTGCCTTCCCCCCGGCCAGAGGATCGCGCCGTCGGCCCGGCGGGGCAGCGTCTCCGGATGCGCGCGGGCCAACCACGGCGGTGGGCTGGCCGTGGCGGTGGCCAGGTCGACCTGGATGCCACCGTCGTGCAGCAGGTCCAGCACCCGGTCCAGCCAGCCGAACTCGAACCGCCCCGGGGTGGGCTCCAGCAACGCCCAGGAGAAGATGCCGACGGAGACCAGGTTGACCCCGGCCTGGCGCATCAGGTCGACGTCCTCGGACCAGGTTTCCTCGGGCCACTGCTCGGGGTTGTAGTCGCCGCCGAAATAGATGCCGTCACCCTGCCATCGCCGCATGACAGCTGAGGGTGCACCCGCTGGTCCATCGAAGTCAACAGGTTCCAACATCGAGCTTCTTTCCAACGTTTGCCGGGTAACAGCCGGATCACGACTGGGTTATCAGAGGCGAACTGACCTCTTGACAGGGCCTGACCGCAGGGTAGCTTGAGGCCCCAATGGCCGTTCGTGTTCGCCAATGTGGATTCTCGGTGGATCTCAATGTGTGATCACGACGCTGGACCTGCCGTCACCACCCTGAGGCCCTTGGGCGTAGCTCCTTCTCATCCGCAGGAGGCACAGATGTCCCGTCCCCAATCCCAAGCCGAGTACCTGGCTCGGCTCGTACCGCCCTCAGTCGCCGGCATCAACCGACGATCGTTGCTGGCCGGCGCGGCCGGCACGGGCGCGCTGCTCGGCACCGGCCTGCTCGCCGGCTGTGGCGACGACTCCGGCTCCGGCGGGTCCAGCACTGACGTGTCGCTCGGCTCGAACCAGTCCGACCCGAAGCCGAAGGACGTCGTCGTCAAGGTCACCGACGGCTTCAAGACCTCGTCCGGTGTGCAGGTCGCGATCAATACGGTCGATCACAACACGTTCCAGGAGAACATCAACAATTACCTACAGGGCAAGCCGGACGACGTGTTCACCTGGTTCGCCGGCTACCGGATGCGCTTCTTCGCGCAGAAGGGCCTGGCCAGCGACATCAGTGACGTGTGGGGCAAGCTCTCCGGCTACTCCGACGCCTTCAAGAAGGCATCGACCGGCGACGACGGCAAGCAGTACTTCGTCCCGGCGACGTACTACCCGTGGGCCGTCTTCTACCGCAAGTCGGTCTGGCAGCAGCGCGGCTACCAGGTGCCCACCACCATGGACCAGTTCACCGCGCTGGCCGGGCAGATGAAGAAGGACGGCCTGACCCCGATCGCCTTCGCCGACAAGGACGGCTGGCCGGCGATGGGCACCTTCGACATCCTCAACCTGCGCATCAACGGTTACCAGTTCCACATCGACCTGATGGCCGGCAAGGAGGCCTGGACCTCCGACAAGGTCAAGAAGGTCTTCGACACCTGGGCCGGCCTGCTCCCCCTGCACCAGCCGGACAGCCTCGGTCGCACCTGGCAGGAGGCCGCGCAGTCGTTGCAGCAGAAGAAGAGCGGCATGTACCTGCTCGGCCTCTTCGTCGGCCAGCAGTTCAGCAACGACGAGCAGGACGACCTCGACTTCTTCACCTTCCCCGAGATCGACCCGTCGATCGGCGCCAAGGCGCTCGACGCGCCGATCGACGGCTACATGATGGCGCGTAAGCCCAAGAACGAGGAGAACGCGCGCAAGCTGCTGGAGTACCTCGGCGGCAAGGCCGCCGCGGACATCAACCTCAAGAACGACCCGGCCGTCCTCGTCGCCAACAGCGGCGCGGACGTCGGTGGCTACACCGCGCTGCAGAAGAAGGCCGCCGAGCTGGTCGGGTCGGCCACCGAGATCGCCCAGTTCCTCGACCGCGACACCCGGCCGGACTTCGCCTCCACGGTGATCATCCCGGCGCTCCAGCAGTTCATCAAGGACCCCAAGGACATCGGCGGGCTCACCTCGTCCATCGAGAACCAGAAGAAGTCGATCTTCACTGACTGACGGCGGAAGGGGGAGGACATCGTGTCCGACCTGCCCCTGATCCAAACGGATCGCGCCGTGCCTCCGCCGGCGACGACCACCTCCACGGGTGGTCGTCGCCGACGGCTACGGCTCCTGTCCCGCACCGACCGCGTGGTCATCACGCTGATGGTGCTCGTCCCGCTGCTGCTCGTCACCGGGTTCGTCTGGTTGCCGGCGGCGGCCACCGTGCTGCTCTCCGGCACCAACTGGGACGGCATCGGCCCCCTCAACGAGATCGAGTTCGTCGGCGCGCGCAACTACAGCGACGTGGTGAACATCTACCCGCCGTTCGTGCCGGCGATCCAGCACAACCTGCTCTGGCTGGCGGCGCTCTTCGTGGTCGCCACCCCGTTCGGCATGTTCCTGGCCGTGCTGTTGGACAAGGAACTGCGCGGCAGCCGCTTCTACCAGACCGCGCTCTACCTGCCGGTGGTGCTCTCGCTGGCTCTGATCGGCTTCGTCTGGCAGCTGCTCTACTCCCGCGACCAGGGGCTGATCAACGCCGTCTTCGGCAGCAGCATCGACTGGTACGGCGACTCGAACGTCAACATCTGGGCGGTGATGGTCGCCTCCGGGTGGCGGCACGTCGGGTACATCATGCTGCTCTACCTGGCCGGCCTGAAGGGCGTCGATCCGTCCTTGCGCGAGGCCGCGGCGGTCGACGGCGCCTCGGAGCGCACGACGTTCTTCCGCGTCGTGTTCCCGGTCATGCGGCCCATCAACATCATCGTGCTGGTGGTGACCGTGATCGAGTCGCTGCGCGCGTTCGACCTGGTCTGGGTGGTCAACAAGGGCCGTAACGGGTTGGAGCTGATCTCCGCGCTGGTCACCCAGAACGTGGTGGGTGAGGCGAGCCGGATCGGCTTCGGCTCGGCACTGGCGACGATCATGCTGGTCGTCTCGCTGGCCTTCATCACCATCTACCTGGCGACCGTGATGAGGGAGAACCGGCAATGAGCACCGCGACCGTCACCCGGCGGACCGAGAGCGGGGCCGACGCGCCGCCGCCCCGCCGCAAGCTGACCCCGTTACGAATCCTGCTGCACGGCTTCCTCATCGTCGTGTCGCTGGCCTGGCTCTTCCCGATCGCCTGGGCGGTGCTGACCTCGCTGCGCTCGTACGACTACACCGCCGCGAACGGCTACGTCTCGTTCGGCGGCTGGACCTTCGACAACTACGTCACCGCCTGGCGGACGGCGGAGTTCGGACAGCACTTCCTCAACTCGGTCTACATCACCGTGCCGGCGGTGCTGCTGACCCTCTTCCTCGCGTCCTGCGTGGCGTTCGTCATCGCCCGGTTCAGTTGGAAGCTCAACCTCGTCCTGCTCGGGGTCTTCACCGCGGCCAACCTGCTGCCCCAGCAGGCGCTGCTCATCCCGCTGTTCCGGCTGTTCACCGAGGTGCCGCTGCCGGAGTTCATGAGTGACTCGGAGCTGCTCTACGACAGCTACTGGGGCCTGATCCTGATCAACGTGGCCTTCCAGTGCGGCTTCTGCGTCTTCGTGCTCAGCAACTACATGAAGGCGCTGCCCCGCGACCTGTACGAGGCGGCGATGGTCGACGGGGCGAGCATCTGGCGACAGTACTGGCAGGTCACCATGCCGCTGTGCCGGCCGGCCCTGGCCGCGCTGGCGACGCTGGAGGTGACCTGGATCTACAACGAGTTCTTCTGGGCCACCGTCCTCATGCGCACCGGCGACAAGTTCCCGGTGACCAGCTCGCTCAACAACCTGCGCGGTGAGTTCTTCACCGACAACAACCTGGTCTCCGCGGGCAGCGTGCTCGTCGCGATCCCCACCCTGGTGATCTTCTTTATGCTCCAGCGGCACTTCGTTCGGGGCCTGACCTTGGGAGCATCCAAAGGATGACGATCCTGCACCTGCGCCGCGCGCGGACCAGCCTGGTGCTCGACGCGCGCGGCCCGGGGCTGCCCCGGATCGTGCACTGGGGCGGCGACGTCGGCGCCCTCGACGACGACGGCCTGCGCCAGCTCAGCGACGCGACGGTACCGCCGGTGGTGCCGAGCAGCTTCGACGAGCCGACAGTGCTGTCCCTGCTGCCGGAGGCGAGCGCCGGCTGGAGCGGCCGACCGGGTCTGGCCGGGCACCGCGACGGACGAGACTGGTCCACCGCCTTCCGGCTGGACGGGTTGGACGTGCACGACACCGGGCCGGGCATGGCGCTGCTGACCGTGCGGGCGTCGGACCCGGCCGCCGGGCTGACAGTGACCATCGAGATCACGCTCGACCCGTACGGCCTGCTGACCGTTCGGCACCGGCTGCGCAACGACGGCGACAGCGCGTACGAGCTGCGGGAGCTGACATCGGCGCTGCCGGTGCCGGCGGTCGCCACCGAGCTGCTCGACCTGACCGGCCGATGGTGTCGGGAACGGTCCCCGCAGCGGCACCCGTGGCAGCACGGCACCTGGATCCGCGAGGGCCGGCGCGGCCGTACCGGTCACGACGCGACTCTGCTGCTGGTGGCCGGGACCGCCGGGTTCGGCTTCGGCCATGGGGAGGTCTGGGCGGTGCACACGGCCTGGAGCGGCGACCACGTCACGTTCGCCGAACGTCGGCCCACCGGAGAGTCCACAGTGGGTGGCGGCGAGCTGCTGGCCCCCGGCGAAGTCCGGCTCGGTCCTGGCGAGTCGTACGAGACTCCCCTGCTCTACGCGGTCTGGTCCGACGCCGGGCTGGACGGGCTCAGCGAGGTGCTGCACACCCACCTCCGGGCCCGCCCGGGGCACCCACGCTCCCCCCGCCCGGTGACCCTCAACGTCTGGGAGGCGGTCTACTTCGACCACGACCTGGACCGGCTGCGGGCGCTCGCCGACCGGGCCGCGCAGATCGGCGTGGAGCGGTTCGTGCTCGACGACGGTTGGTTCCGGGGCCGGCGCGACGACACCGCAGGGCTCGGCGACTGGTACGTCGACGAGGGCGTCTGGCCGGACGGCCTGCAACCGCTGATCGAGCACGTCACCGGCCAGGGCCTCCAGTTCGGCCTCTGGGTCGAGCCGGAAATGGTCAACCCCGACTCGGACCTGTTCCGCGCGCACCCCGACTGGGTGCTCGCCGTGCCGGGGCGGCTGCCGCCGGCCTGGCGCCACCAGCAGGTGCTCGACCTGGGTCGCCCCGAGGCGTACGACCACGTGCTGGAACGTCTCGACACGCTGCTCACCGACCACCCCGGCATCCGGTACCTCAAGTGGGACCAGAACCGGGACTTCACCGAGGCCGGGCACCACGGCCTCCCCGGGGTGCACGGGCAGACCCTCGCGGTCTACCGGCTCTTCGACGAGTTGCGCGATCGGCACCCGGGCGTCGAGATCGAGAGCTGCTCGTCCGGCGGAGCCCGGGTGGACCTCGCCATCCTGGCGCGTACCGACCGGGTCTGGGCCAGCGACTGCAACGACGCCCTGGAGCGGCTCAGCATCCAACGCTGGACGGGGCTGCTGCTGCCACCGGAGCTGATCGGCACCCACGTCGGCCCGGAACGCTCACACACCACCAACCGCGTACACGACCTGGGTTTCCGGGCGGCGACCGCGCTCTTCGGCCACCACGGCATCGAGTGGGACATCGCCTCGATCAGCGCTGCCGAGCAGACCGAGCTGGCCGCCTGGGTGGCGCTGCACAAACGGCTGCGCCCGCTGCTGCACGCTGGTCGGGTGGTCCGGGTCGACCACCCCGACCCGGCCGTCTGGGCGCACGGCGTGGTCGCCCACGACAACACCCGAGCGGTGTACGCGGTGGCCCGGCTGACCACATCGGTGACGCAGGTGCCCGGCGCCGTGCGGCTGCCCGGCCTCCACCCCGGCCGGCGGTACCGGGTGCGACAGGTGTCGGGCGTACCGGGCCCGGCGAGCATCGACCTGTCCCCGCCCACCTGGCTGGCGGGTGGTCTCACCCTCAGCGGGGCTGCGCTGGCCCGGGTGGGTGTGCAACTGCCCGCCCTGCACCCGGAGCAGAGCCTGGTGCTGGAGCTCGACGCCGTCGGCTAGAAATTTCTTTGCTCGGGGTGTCGAGAACGGCGGGGCCGGCTTCTACCTCAGGGTGAGAGCACCGACGACGGTGCCCAGGCGTGAGGAGCCAACAATGAAGTACATGCTGCTGATGCAGTTCAGCGCCGCCGGAACCGACTTCCCGAGCATCGACACCTGGACCCAGGACGAGGTCCGGGCGCACATCGCGTTCATGGGCGAGGTCAACGCCAAGCTCACCGCCGCCGGTGAGTGGGTCGACGGGCAGGGTCTCGGCGGCCCGCAGCAGGCCCGGATCGTCCGCGCCGGCGAGGGCGGGGCACCGGTGGTCACCGAGGGGCCGTTCGCCGAGACGAAGGAGTTCCTGGCCGGCTTCTGGATCGTCGACTGCGAGAGCCCGCAGCGGGCCGTGGAGTTGGCCGCGCACATCTCCACGGCGCCCGGCCCCGGTGGTCGTCCGCTGAACATGCCGATCGAGGTGCACCCGGTGATGTCCGCCCCGGCACAGGAGCTGTGAGGGCTGAACACCGATCCCCGCATCGAGGACCTGCTGCGCGAGTTGGCGCCGCAGGTCCTCGGCGTGCTCAGCCGCCGCTTCGGTGACTTCGCCACCGCTGAGGACGCGGTGCAGGAGGCGCTGCTGGCCGCCGCAACCCAGTGGCCGACCGAGGGACTGCCGGCGAACCCCCGTGGCTGGCTGATCCAGGTCGGCTACCGGCGGATGATCGAGCTGGTCCGCGGTGAGCAGGCCCGACGCCGCCGGGAGGACCTGGTCGCCCGCCGGGATCCGGACGACCAGCGGTACGCGCCAGCCCCGGACGAGGAATTGACCGCCGAGCGGGACGACACGCTGGTGCTGCTCTTCCTCTGCTGTCACCCGGCGCTCGCGCCGACGTCGGCGGTGGCGCTGACCCTGCGCGCCGTCGGTGGGTTGAGCACCGCCGAGATCGCCCGCGCGTTCCTGGTGCCCGAGGCGACGATGGCGCAGCGGATCAGCCGGGCCAAGCACCGCATCCGGGTATCCGGGCTACCCTTCCGGATGCCCGAGCCGGCGGATCGGGCGGACCGGTTGGTCGCCGTACGGCAGGTGCTCTACCTGGTCTTCACTGAGGGCCACACCAGCACCACCGGCCCGGACCTGCGTCGCGTCGACCTCGCGGCGGAGGCGATCCGGCTGACCCGCGCACTGCACACGCTGCTGCCGAACGACAGCGAATCAGCCGGGCTGCTGGCGTTGATGCTGCTCACCGAGGCCCGCGGGCCGGCGCGGACCGGGCCCTCCGGCGAGCTGATCTCACTCGCCGATCAGGACCGCAGCCGATGGGACGCGACGGCGATCGCCGAAGGCGTCGCACTGGTCACCCGGGCCCTGCCGCGCGGGCCGGTCGGTCCGTACCAGGTACAGGCCGCCATCGCCGCCCTGCACGACGAGGCGCCGAGCACCGAGCAGACCGACTGGCCGCAGATCCTGGCGCTGTACGAGGTGCTGGAACGCTTGGCCGCCAGCCCTGTGGTGGCCCTCAACCGGGCCGTGGCAACTGCCATGGTGCACGGACCAGCCGCCGGCCTGGCTGCCCTCGACGCGTTGACGGACGACCCGCAGTTGGCCGGACACCACCGGCTGGCCGCCGCCCGCGCCCACCTGCACGAGATGGCCGGTGACCAGGCCCGGGCGGTCGCCGACTATCGGATCGCCGCCGCCCGCACGAGCAGCCGCCCCGAGCAGCTCTACCTGACCATGCGAGCAGCCCGACTGGCCGCCCAGCCCGGGGACGGCCCGCCTCCAACGGTTACGGCCGAACCGTGAAAACGACCTGTCTGCCTCGGTGGTTCTTGGTTCTACCCGTCGAACGATCGTCAGTCGACGACGTGTCGCGGCGCGGGTGGTCGCCGTGACGAAAGGGCCCGTTTGGGTGTGACGGCAGCAGCCTCACGCACCACGGCCGGCAACCTTGGACAGTTTCCGTCAGCACGAAACGGAAAGTGTCCAAGATCTACCCTGCCGGCTCCTTCGCACGCCCCTACCGGCGTCGCCGGCTTGGTCGGGACCGACAGGCGGGCCAGCGCCCCCTCACTCGTGCAGATCAGCGGGCGGGTGTGGGCCGGGCCGCCTTTGGAGTTGATGCCGTAAACGATTCATCCATGGCCTGAGCGCCGGGGCGGCGCGGCTCCACGGCGCGGCCCGGCGACGCGGCCCGGCAGCGCGGCCCGGCGACGGGGCGCTATGTGGCCGATTCGTTTGTGACATCAGCTCCAAAGGCATTCGGTGTAGGTGCCGGGGGTGCCCGGACGTCACGTGCACGGGCCCGCCGGGCGGGGACCTCACCGGCACTAGCCTGGGTGGCGATGGGCTCATCGATCACGAAGGACCGAGGGGACGCATGGCGTACGTGCTGCTGGGGATCGCCATTCTCGCCGAGGTGGTGGCGACCAGCCTGATCAAGAGCACCGCCGGGTTCAGTCGACTCTGGCCGACGGTGGCGTGCCTCGGCGGCTACGCGCTGGCGTTCCTCCTGCTGGCCCAGGCCGTCAAGGAGATCCCCGTCGGGGTGGCGTACGCCCTCTGGTCGGGTCTGGGCACCGCGGCCATCGTGGCGATCGGGGCGGTTTTCCTGGGTGAGTCGGTGGGGCTCGCCAAGCTCACCGGCATCGCACTGATCATCGCCGGGGTGGTCATCGTGAACCTCGCCGGGGAGCACTGACCGGGACGGTTTCCGGTGGCCGGGCCCGGTGCGGACCCGGCCACCGGTCCGACGGTCAGCTCGCCGTGCAGCTCACCGCGGGCAGGCTGTTGGTGCCGGTCCAACTGCCGAGGAAGCCGAAACTGGCGCTGGCCCCGGCGGCCAGTCGTCCGTTGTAATCCGTGTTGCGGGCGGTCACCGTGGTTCCGCTGCTGGTGAGCGCCACATTCCAGGACTGGGTGACGCGTTGGCCGTTGGCGAAGGTCCACCCGGCGGTCCAGCCGGTGATCGCCCTCGCGCCGGCGGTCACCCGTACCTCACCCTGGAAGCCGCCCTGCCACTGGGTGGTCACCGTGTACGTCGCCGTGCAGCCACCGCTGGTCGGCGGAGGCGTCGTCGGCGGTGGGGTGGTCGGCGGGGGCGTCGTCGGCGGTGGGGTGCCGCCGAAGACGGTGGCCTCGCGGGCGGTCTGCCGGATGCCGTTGACCCCGTTGAAGAGGCGCTGACCCCAGTCGGTCAGGCTCGCCGGATTGAAGTTGGTGGCCAGGTCGAGATACTCGACGCCGCCGCCGTTGCCGCTCCACGACCAGCCCAGCCAGCCGATCCCGTTGGCCTGGCTGTACGCGAGGATGGCGTCCTCGTCCGGGTTGCCGTCGGAGTGGTTGAAGCCGAACTCACCGACCACGATGGGCAGCCCCGCCGTGCGGAACCGGCCCAGGTAGTCGCTGATCTCCGCGGCGGTGTCGAA
Organism: Micromonospora sp. NPDC047753; assembly: GCF_040642735.1. Taxonomy (NCBI): domain Bacteria; kingdom Bacillati; phylum Actinomycetota; class Actinomycetes; order Micromonosporales; family Micromonosporaceae; genus Micromonospora; species Micromonospora sp. NPDC047753. Next base: position 10,143 of record NZ_JBEYSL010000071.1, read on the forward strand.
GACGCCGTACATGTGGATGGAGAACACGGTGTTGCGGGCCGGGTCGGCGGCGAAGACCGACGCGGCGTTGTCGCGCATGGTGAACGACCAGTCCTGCCCCCAGTTCGGCGCGTCCACCATGATCGTGTGGGTCAACCCGCCGGCCCGCAGGCGCTTGATCGCGTTGGCGTTGTCGGTGGCCCACGAGCCGTAGTTCTGGTTGCCGTACGGCTCATTGCCGATGTTGACGATGACGTACCTCTCCTGGCCGGCGAGGACGTCGGCGAGGCTGAGCCAGTAGTCGACGGCGCGGTCGAGGGTGATCGCGCCGCTCTGCTCGCCGTACCCGGTGGTGTCGTGCACCTCCAGCACGCAGATCAGCCGGTTGGTCTTGCAGAGCGAGATGACGTTGGCGACGTCGGCGTTGGTGTTGCGGGTCCACCGGTCGCCGCTGGAGAGCACCACCCGCACGGTGTTCGCGCCGAGCGCCTTGACGTCGGCGAACGAACTGGTCTGCTGCGGGTACCAGGTGTGCGCGTGGTTGACGCCGCGCATGATGAATTCGGCGCCGTTGGCGTCGTACAACTTGCCGCCAGCGACGGAGAACCCAGCCGCGGCGTGCGCCGGCTGGCCGAACGCCAGCACGGTGACGAGCAACGCGAGCACTGTCGCACCGGCGGCGGAGAGTCGAGTCTTCATGGCCTTCCTCAGGGAGGACCCCCGGTGCCCGACAGGGGTGGGGATGTGACAGGGGAAGGCGGCTGCAGCCCGGCAGCCGCGCCCGGCTCCCGGCGCAGGCATCAGCGTAGGACGATGGATTGGTCTTCGCAACCGGTTCAGTTGACGGGCCCGCAGCCCGGACAGCCGCAACGGCCCACGCGGACGCGGGCCGTCACGGGGCGGTCATCCCCACCACAGGATGTGCGCCACACCCGGGTCTTAACCGGTTAAGAGCGACGGTAGGCAGGCGGTCGGCTCCCGTCAAGCATCGCGGCAGCCGAACCGGACGGGAGGGTTGACCGCCGTGCACCGGGGTATCCCGGGAACGATCCGTCAGCGAGAGGGGATACCAGGATGGTCAGCGTCGGCTACACCCTGATGAGCGAGCAGGCCGGGCCCAAGCAGCTGGTGGACCATGCGGTACGGGCCGAGGCGGCTGGCTTCGACCAACTGGTGGTGTCCGACCACTACTACCCATGGCTGGACTCCCAGGGCCACTCCCCGTACGCCTGGGCGGTGCTCGGCGCTGTCGCCCATGCCACCTCCCGCGCGGAGCTGATGTCATTCGTGACCTGCCCGATCCGCCGCTACCACCCGGCCGTGGTGGCGCAGAAGGCCAGCACCGTCGGCGCGCTCTCCGACGGCCGGTTCACCCTCGGCCTGGGTGCCGGGGAGAACCTGAACGAGCACGTGGTCGGCGGCTGGCCGCACGTGCAGCAGCGGCACGAGATGTTCGAGGAGGCGTTGCAGATCATCCGGCCGTTGCTCAACGGCGAGACGCTGACCTTCTCCGGCAACCACTTCGACGTGCCCGACGCCTACGTCTGGGACCGCCCGGAACGGCCGGTGCCGATGGCCGTCGCCGCGTCCGGTCGACAGTCCGCGACGTTGGCCGCCGAGTACGGCAACGGCCTCATCTCCACCGAACCCGACCGGCACATCATCGAGATGTACGACGACGCCGGGGGCGTCGGCCAGCCCCGCTACGGCCAGGTGGCCATCTGCTACGGCCCCGACGAGGCGGAGTGCCGCAAGATCGTGCACGACCAGTTCCGCTGGTTCGGCATGGGTTGGAAGGTCAACGCCGACCTGCCCGGCCCGGAGTCGTTCGCCGCCGCCACCCAGTTCGTCCGCGAGGAGGACGTCGCCGAGGGCATCTCCTGCGGCCCGGACGTGGACGCGCACGTCGAGGCGTTCCGCAAGTTCGTCGACGCCGGCTTCACGCACGTGGCGATCATCCAGGTGGGTGGGGAGACCCAGCCGATGTTCCTGGACTGGGCCCAGGAGCAACTGCTGCCCCGACTGCGCCAACTGTGAATCGGATCGCGACCCATCCGCCGGTCGGGTCAGCCCGACCGGCTCGGACCAGCCGGTTCGGGCTGGCCGAACTGCGGCTCGGCATGGCCGCGCCCCGGCCAGCCGCAGGACTCACCAGCGAGTGGCGACTCGTCGACGGACTGCGCACCCACACCCGCCGCAGCGCCGACCCGGGGACCGGCACGCCACCCGTGGTGCTGGTGCACGGCCTGGCCGTCTCGCACCGGTACCTCACCCCGCTGGCCGTCGCGCTCTCCACGTACCGCAACGGTGGCGGGACGAAGCGACACGGCTGGTGCCGCAGGCGTCCCTGGTGGTCGTTCCCGGTGCCGCGCACAACGTGGTCACTACCGCTGCAACTGCCGTCGCGGACGCGATCCGGCGCCTGCTCGCCCCTCATCCCGCACTCACGGACAGGTGAACATCATGCGCTTCGGCAATACGGAGATCCGCCCGCTCGGCGGTGGCCTCGGCTGCCTCCTGATGATCCTCTTTTCGATCGTGGCGTCGGTGGTGCTGACCGTCCTGTTGAATCTGGTGCTCTGAGCCCCGTACGTCTCAACGGCGCAGGCCCAGGGCGTTGAGCACCTCCCGGACGGCAAGCCGGGCCGGGTCGAGCACCGAACGGCGGGCCCAGCGGGCCGCGGGCGCGACGGTGGCCCGCCACACCGCCCTGAGCCCCCGCGCCACCGGCACGACCGTCACCGACCAGACCCACCGGACTCCGGACAGCAGCGGGCGCAGCAGCAGTCGGTGGAGCAGTCGCAGCATCCGGCCGGCCGTCCGCCACGCACCGACCACTGCGGCGACGACCAGCCGACCGACGGGCGTGAGCACCGTGCCCAACCATCGCAGCGGCCACAGGACCAGGTACCTGGCGAGCCAGACCAGCACACGCCCCAGGACCACGAGGGCCGGACGCAGCCCATGACGGGTCAACCAGACCAGCGCGGGCCAGATCACCGTGCGGACGACCCACACCAGCGGAAGCCACAGCAGGTGCCGGGCGCACCAGACCAGCGGAAGCCAGACCAGCCGGTGCAGCAGCCAGGCCAGGGGGCCAGCAGCCAGCGGCGCAGGCACCGGCCGGCCGGGCGGAGCAGGTACCGGTGCAGCAGTCGGCCGGCAGCCACGATCAGCTCCCAGAGCAGGCGTACCGGCAGCACCACGACCAGCGCCACACCACGCGCGACGGCCGCGACGAGCGGAGGCGCGACGGCGGCCGGCTGCGCCCTGCCCGAGACCGGCGGGTCGGCGGCCGGACGAGCCCTCGGCGGCGCGGCCCGGTGATCGTTCGGCGGACCTGGCAACGGCGAGCGGAGGGTGCGGCGGTCGGTCACGGTGGCACGGTAATCGGCCGGCGCCACGCCCTGGGTGGCACCGGCCGCGCGAGCCGACGGCGGCGTCAGCCGGGAGACAGCTCCAGCGTGGCGAGCAGCGGATAGTGGTCGGAGGCGGTGGCCGCCACCCCGTCGCGGATCACCCGACAGTCGCGCACCCGCTGCGCCACCGCCGGACTGCCGAGCAGGTAGTCCAACCGCATCCCGGCGAACTCGGCCCCACCCAGCCCGGTGGGCACCGTGTAGCCGGCGGCCTCCGGCGCGTCGACGTTGCCCGACGGCCAGAGGTCGACGAGACCGGCGGCGAGCAGCCGGGCGACCGCCCGGGTGTCCACCGTGTCGCCGGAGCGACGCAGGTGCCGCCGCCTGTAGAGGGTGGGCATACCAGCCAGCCGGTCGGTGTGGTCGACGGTCGGATCGAGCGAGTTGAGGTCACCGGTGATCAACGTCAACGGCCCCTGGTCGTGGCGCATCGCGGCGATCAACCAGTCCACCTCCATCCGCCGCCGACCCCCGGAGTACGGGTAGAGGTGGGTGCCCAGCACAGTGAACGGGCCGGCCAACGTGGCCACCACGACGCGGGCGGCGGCATGGTGGAACGGCCGACGCACCGGCCTCGCGTCGACGACCCGGTACGGCGGCCGGACCAGCACCGCCACCGGCTGCCCGAAGCAGGACCGGGCCAGGTGGGGAACCATCCCCACCCGGCCCGCCACGCCGGCCATCAACCCGTCCCTGTCAAAACCGCGCAACTCCTGCAACGCCAGCACGTCCGGTGCCTGCTCGTCGACGACCTGAACCACCTGATCCAGCCGGTCGAGGCCGCCGCGATCCCGGCCGCCGGTGCGAATGTTCCAGGTCATCACCCGCAGCACGACGGCGACGCCTAGTCGGCTCGGCCGGCCCGCGCCAGCTCGTCGTCGAGGGTGTCCACGTCCTCCGACTCGATGGCCGGCTGGTTACCTTCCTTCAGATCCTCGTTCGGGCGGATCACCAGGTAGAGCAGGCCGATCCAGAGCGCGGAGAGCACGATCGCGCCCATGAAGTCGGTCGGGTGGTGCATCCCCCGGTACATCCGGGACGTGGCCACCCCGACCGGCATGAGCACGGCCAGCCCCACGAAGATCCAGCGCCACCACCTGTCGGTACGCGGGAACACGATGACGGTGATCGCCAGCCAGACGCAGATCGTGGCCGCGATGTGCCCGGACGGGAACGACGAGGTGGGCATCTGCCCGTCCAGGTTCTCCACCGGCGGACGTGGCCGGTCCACCGCGCGGGCCGACGCGAGGAAGAGGGTCAACTCCCCCACCATCGCCAGCGCCACGAAGAGCACCGGGCGCCAGCGCCGCCACACCGCCAGCACCAGCGGGCAGAACACCAGCGAGATCAGCAGGATGGCATGGGTGTCACCGAACTTGCTCCACCACCAGCTGATGTCGGTCAGCACCTCGGTGTGCCGTTCGGCGAACCACCGCGGCACCTCAGTGTCGAGGGTGTCGAAGAAGGTGCCCTTGGCGTGGTAGCTGACGTACGTGCCGAAGCCGTACAGCGCGCCGAACACGATCACCCAGCCGACCAGCAGCTCGGCCACCGCCGAGCGGGGATGGGCCAGCACGTGTTCCTCGGCCGGGGCGGGGGCGATGTCGTGCCCCGCCTCCGGCTCCAGGCCCTCGGTCAGCGGCGGCACCGGCTTGCCCCGCTCCCGCCGCCACAGGCGGAAGGCGTACGCGGTGACGCCCAGCCAGGCGGCGCCGAGCAGCCAGGCGGCCAGCACGTCGGAGACGAAGTGCACGCCCAGCGCGATCCGGGTCAGCCCGACCAGCGCCACCAGCACACCGACGCCGACGATGGCCGGCTTACGCCAGCGCGGTGCCATCGCCGGCAGGAACACCAGCAGCAGCGCTCCGTACGCGACGAACGAGCCGAGCGCGTGCCCGCTCGGGAAGCTGTTGCCGGGCGCGCTGGCGATCGGCACGTCCACCACCGGGCGGAGCCGGCCGACAAGCGTCTTCAGTGACGGGTCGAGGATCAGGCCACCGACCCCCGTGATGATCAGGTAAACGGCGAGTCGGGGCTGTCGCCGGATCAGCAGACCGACCACGGCGATGGTGACCAGCCAGATGAGGATCGGCCGGCCGCCCAGGTCCGTCACCGCCTGGAGCACGGTGACCAGCGCGTGGTGCGGGGCGACGAGCCCGTTGAACCACTCGGCGAGCCCGTGGTCGACGTCCTGCAACGGGCTCCACTGCACCCGGACGAGCAACAACAGCAGCCCGAAGGCCACCCCGGCACCGGTGACGGCCACCAGACCGGCAATGCTCCGTTCGGCGAAATGACCGACCGGACGGTGCGCCACCTCTTTGACCGCGGCCACCCCGCACCTCCCTTTCCTGTCTGGCGAGGCGCTTTACCCGATCCGCGTCCGTCGTACACGCCACAGCGCTAGAGCGCCGACATGTCCCCGGTGTCGTACAGCTCGGCGCGGTCCGGGTCGGGCTCCCACAGATCCGGTTGGGCGGGCTCCCGCACACCAATGCGCAGCGCCTCCAGTTGCGCGGCGAAGGACAGCCCGCCGAAGAGCGCCATCCCGGTCAGGTTGGCCCAGAGCAGCAGCGCCATCATGCCGGTCAGGGCGCCGTAGGTCTGCCCGAAACCGTCACTGAACCGCACGTACGCGGCGAGCAGCAGGCTGGCCAGCCACCACAGCGCGGTGGCGATGCCGGCCCCGAAGAACAGCCAGGACAGGCCGGGCTGGTTGCGGCGCGGCGCTTGTCGGAACAGCACGGCGACGGCGACGACGGTCAACCCGAGGCTCAGCGGGAAGCGGATCACGTCCCAGATGCCGTTGGCGAGCGCGCCCCACTCGTAGTGTTCGCGCACCGAGTCGCCCATCGCGCCGCCGCCGACCAGGATCAGGAAGCCGGCGAGGGCGGGCAGGCCGGCGGTGACGGCCAGCACGGCGGCCCGCAGGTATTTGCGCAGCGCCGGGCGGTCCCGCTCGACGCCGTAGATGCGGTTGGCGCCCCGCTCGATCTGGGCCATCGTGGTGGTGAGCGCGAACAGGCCGGTGAGCAGACCGAGGGTGAGGGCCAGCTCGCCGGCGTCCTCGACGCGTTCGCCCTCACCGAGCAGCTCGGAGACCACCTGCTCGCTCTGGCCGGGGGTGAGCGCCAGGACGGTGTCGGCGACCACCTGGCCGCCCTCCCGGACGCCCAGCTCGCTGATCAGCCCGGTGAGGGCGATCAGGAACGGCACCACGGCGAGGCAGAGTTGCAGCGCGAAGGCCCGGGAGTGGCTGAACCCGTCGCCGTAGCGGAACCGGATGAAGGCGTCCCGCAGCAGGTGCCAGCCGCCCTGCCGGCGCAGTGTGTGCCAGGCGTCGTCGGCGGACAGCTCCTCGTCGGCCATCAGCCGGGTCTCCGGCACGATCCGGGTGCTACTCACGGCGCGCTTCCTCGATCAGCTGCTCGCCCCGCTCCCCGGCGCCTTGCGCGTCAACGGCCAGGTCGGGGGCGCCCTCGGGCTGCGGAACGCAGAGCCAGAGCGCCTGGGGTCGGATCTCCGCCCGCAGTTGCCGACCCGGGGAGATCAGGTCGCCGTCCAACTCCCGAGGCTGCGCCCGGTTGCTGCTGACCACCACGCGCCGACCCCGGAACACCTCCAACTGCGGCACCTGGCCGCTGCGGCGGATCACCGCCCAACCGAGCGCGAGCCAGTGCCGCAGGTTTCGGGGGGTGAGCACGGCGACGTCGAGCCAGCCGTCGTCCGGCTCGGCCTCGGTCAGCAGGGTCACTCCGCCCTGAAGCCGGCCCACGTTGGCGATCAGGACCGAACGGGCCCGGCGGCGCACCGGCGGCCGGTCGTCGATGCGGATCTGCACCCGCATCGGCCGGTCCCGCAGGTGGCGGACGGCGCCCACCACGTACGCGGGCCAGCCGATGCGGGCCTTCGTCGTCTCGTTTGTGGCTTCGAGCATCTGGGCGTCGAAGCCCATGCCGGCCATCACTGTGAAGTACTTGTCCTCCACCGCGCCGACGTCGAGCAGTCGCCGGCCGCGTTCGACGGCGACCTGGAGCCCGGCGGCCAGGTCGGTGGAGAGCCCCAGGTTGGCGGCGAGCAGGTTGCCGGTGCCCTGCGGCAGCACGGCGAGGGCCACGTCGGTGCCGACCAACCCACTGACGCAGGCCATCACGGTGCCGTCGCCGCCGCAGGCGAAGACCAGGTCGACGCCGGCCTTGACGGCCTCTTCGGTCTGGCCCCGACCGGGGTCTTCGACAGTCGTCTCGTACCACTGCGGCTCGGGCCAGCCGGCCGCGGCGAGGGCGTCGTCGACAGTGCGGCGCAGCTCGTCGAGATCGTCGACCTTCGACGGGTTCACCACCACGGCGGAGCGCAACCCGCCGTCGCCGCCAGCGGGCCGCCTGTCCTGTCCAGCATCCACGGCGTCAGTGTGCAGCACCCGGACGGCTTCAGCGACCCGGCGTCGACGTGGCGTCGGAAGTGCCACAGACAGGTTTCAGAATGCTCGTGCCCGTCAGGCCGCCGCCCGCAGGGCGATCTCCACCCGTCGGCGCAGATCATCGAGGTCGATCCCGGACTCGGTGAGCACCACCGCTCCCAGCCCGTGGCCCTCCCGGAGCACCCCGAGCAGGATGTGCTCGGTGCCGATGTGTTTGTGTCGCAGTCGCAGGGCCTCCCGCAGGGACAGCTCCAGCGCCTTCTTGGAGCGGGGCGAGACCGAGATGGAGCTGCAGCTCTACCGGGTGTACCGCGACATTGTCCGCCAATTCTCCTACGTGGTGGAGACGGAGCGCCGGTTCTACCTGG
>NZ_JBEYSL010000072.1:0-18314 GCF_040642735.1 Micromonospora sp. NPDC047753
GAACCTCACCAAGCGGTACGGGCCACACCCGGCCGTGGACGACGTGTCGTTCCAGTGCGAGCCGGGCACCGTCACCGGTTTCCTCGGCCCCAACGGCGCCGGCAAGTCGACGACCATGCGCATGATCTGCGGGCTGACGACGCCGACCGTTGGCCGCGCCACCGTCTCCGGGCACCCGTACCGGGAACTGCCCAACCCGGGGCGGGAGGTCGGGGTTCTGCTGGACGCCTCCGCCCAGCACGCCGGGCGCACCGGCCGCGAGGCGTTGACGCTGTCCGCGTACACGATGGGTCTGGAGCGGCGCGAGGTCGCCGCGAAGCTAGACCTGGTCGGGTTGAACGCGGTGGCCGCGAAGCGTCGGGTACGGGCGTACTCGTTGGGCATGCGCCAACGGCTCGGGCTGGCCCACGCGCTGCTCGGCGACCCCCGGGTGTTGATCCTCGACGAGCCGGCCAACGGCCTGGACCCGGAGGGGATCTTCTGGATGCGCGGGCTGCTGCGTGACTTCGCCGACCGGGGCGGCACCGTGCTGCTCTCCTCCCACCTGCTGCGCGAGGTGGAGGCGGTCGCGGACCGGCTGGTGGTGATCGGGGGCGGCCGGATCGTTGCCCAGGGCGACAAGAACGAGCTGCTGGCCGGGGGCGGCACTGTGGTTCGCGCCCGCGACGACGCGGCGCTGCGTCGAGCGCTGGAGGTGGCCAACCTGAGCGCCGCCGACAGTTCGGAAGGCCTGCTCGTGCAGGCCGACGCCGAGGCGGTCGGCCAGGCGGCGGCCGATGCCGGCGTCGCGCTGGCCGAGCTGCGACCCGCCGGCGGCGGCGGCCTGGAACAGCTCTTCCTCACCCTGACCGCCGGCGAATCGACCAAGGAGGCCGTTCGATGACCACCACCACCGCGCCCGCCGCCGGCGCCGTCGCGCCCCGGCACCACTCTCCGGTACGCCGCCCGTCGCTGCTCCGTCTCAGCGCCGTGGAGGTGCGCAAGCTCGTCGACACCCGGGCCGGCCGCTGGCTGCTGATCGCCATCGGTCTCGTGGTCGTCGCGATCGTCACCCTCCTGCTGATCTACGCCGAGGACTCCGAACAGACCTTCTTCACGTTCTTCGCCAGCTCGTTGTTGCCCGTCAACGTGCTCCTGCCGGTGCTCGGCATCCTGTCGATCACCAGCGAATGGTCACAGCGCACAGCCCTCACCACCTATGCGCTGGTGCCCAGGCGGGAGCGGGTGGTGGCCGCGAAGCTGCTCGCGGTGGTGCTGGCGGCGCTCGCCTCCCTGCTGGTCACAGTGGCCGTCGCCGTCGTCGGAACGCTGGTCGCGTCCGCCACCGGTGGCGCGGGCACCTGGCAGGTCGACGCGTCGCTCATCGTGAACGCGGCGGTTGTTCAGGTCGCCGGCGTGCTGATGGGTGCCGCCTTCGGTCTGCTGCTGCTCAACACGCCGTTGGCCATTGTCGGCTACCTGCTGCTGCCGACCCTCTGGTCGGTGCTCGGCGAACTGGTCCGACCGCTGCGCGGTCCGGCCGGTTGGCTGGACACCAGCCGGACCATGGAGCCGTTGTTCACCAGTCACGTCACCGGCGAGCAGTGGGGGCGCCTTGCGGTCTCCCTGCTGGTCTGGATGGTGCTCCCGCTGGCCGCCGGCCTGTTCCGGACGCTACGCCGCGAGGTGTCCTGACCATGGAGATGGCCAGCTACCGTCCGCGCACCGTGGTCAGCGGCGGCCCGCTGGAACTGGCGGTCCTGTGGGGTGGCTTCCCGCTGCTCGGCGCCGGCGCCGGGTGGCTCCTCGCGGCGGCGACGGGCTGGCTCGCCCGGCTGCCCTGGGTCCCGTTCAGCGACCTGATCGAGTGGTTGGACCGGCTGCCCGAGCCGCAGGCCACCGCCGGCACCATCGGGGTTGGCGTCCTGGCCGGCCTGGTCATCGCCGGGATCGGCACCGCCGAACGGTTGATCGTCACCGTCGACGGGGCGCAGATCCAGCTGCGCCGCTCGGATGAGAACCGGACCATCGCCCGGGTCGACACCCGGGTGGTCTTCCTCGCCGACAAGCACCTGGTGCTGCTGGACGCCGACGGCGCGGAACTCGTCCGGGAGTCGACGGACCTGCCGGCCGCCCAACTGGCGGCGGCGTTCCGGGAGCACGGCTGGGGTTGGGCGGACGACGACCCGCACCGGTCGGCGTACCGGCTGTGGGTTCCGGACCTGCCCGGGTTGCCGGCCGGCGCGGACGCGCTGCTGCGGGCCCGGGAACGGGCCATCGAGCGGGACCGCCGCGACGACGCCCGGGAGTTGCGCCGCGAGCTGGGGCAGATCGGGGTGGTGCTGCGCGACGAGGACAAGCGGCAGTACTGGCGGTTGACCACCAGGGCACTCCCCGCCGGGCCGGAGCGGCCGACTTCGGCCGAGCGGGAGCCGGACGGGCGGTAGCGTCTGTCCCAGCAGACCCTGGGAGCCGCGCGATGACCGAACAGCAGCCGTACCGGGTGGTGTCCCGACACCCCGGCTTCGAGCTGCGTCGGTACCCCGCCCACCTGGTGGCCGAGATGCAGATCCAGGCGTCGTTCACCCGGGCGCCGATCGAGGCGTTCCGGCCGCTGGCCGCGTACATCGGTGGCGCCAATCGGGCCCGGCACCCGATCGGCTCCGCCGCGCCGGCGCTCGCGGCGGTCAGCGGCTCGGTGAAGATCGCCATGACCGTGCCGGTCGTGCAGATCGAGGGTGAGTGGCCGGGCGCGTACCTGATCCAGTTCGTCATGCCGGCCAGCTTCACCGCCGCCACCCTGCCCGAGCCGGTGGACGCCCGGGTGCGGATCCGCGAGGTTCCGGCGCGGCTGGCGGCGGCCATGCGGTTCTCCGGGCGGTGGACGGAGCAGGCATTCAGCCAGCGGGCCACGATGCTCGGCCGGTCGGTGACCGCGGCCGGGCTGCAACCGACAGGTGCCATCCGGTACGCGCGCTTCGACCCGCCGTGGAAGCCGTGGTTCCTGCGCCGCAATGAGGTGGTGCTGCCGGTCGTCGAGTGAGCTAGCGGAGCTGCCGACGGTCCTCGACGCTCGGCCGCGCCAGCAGCACTGCCATTCCCAGCCCGGCGAGCAGCCCGACCAGGGAGACCAGTAGATCGGAGTCGGCGGCGTTGATCGGGCTGTTGCCGGCCAGCGCGGTGAACGCCGCGCCGATCGGCATCAGGATCATCATGGGGATGGCCGTGGCCACCAGGAACACCACCGGACCCACGAGCGCGATGAGCGCGGCCAGGGCGTGGTGCCGCCAGATCGGCCGACCCCCCGGCCAGTCCCAGGCCAGGAGTGTGACTCCGGTGAGCAGCACCGCCCCGAGAGCGGCCTCCGGCAGGAGGCGTGTGCCGGGCGCTGTGGCACGGACCCACCCGACGCCGAGCAGGGCCACCACTGTGAGGCCGGCCGCCAGCCCGACGCGAACCCGGGTCCGCGCCGGAGCCGCCGCCAACGCGGCACCGACGGCCAGGGCCACCAGCAGCGCCGCCGTGGCCAGCGCACCCTGGTTCAGTTCCGGCTCCCGGTCGGTCGGTGACTCCATTCCGGCCGCCACCAGCGTCAGGACCCCGGCCACGCAGGCCGCGCCGGTCAGCACCCGCCGATCGGTGGCCGGAGTCGCGCCGCGCTCCCGTGCCGACTCCGTATCGGGCTCCCACAATGGCGGCACGGCGCGCTCCCACCAGAGCAGCAGCGCCGCGACCACGCCGAGCACGGCGTAGCCGGCGACGGCGAGGCGCACCGTCGCGTCGACGCCGATCAGGTCGGCCCGGTCGACAGCCACGTCGGCCGCGATCCAGCAGCCGCCCAGCACCACAGCCGGGCCGCTCCACCGCATCTGCCCCCGCCCGGCCAGCACCAACCCGAGCGGCACCGCCATGATCGCCATGAAGCGCAGGTCGCGCGCCCAGTAGGCGTTGTTGCCCGGCAGGTGCTCCGACCACGGGCCGAGCGGCTCGGTCAGCGGCTGCCACGTGGTCATGCCGTACGCCCAGAGCGCGACGGCGGCGGCGGAGAGGAGCAGCCCGACCGGGCGCGCGGATCGCATCCATGGACGGTAGCTGGCCGATCGTCCGCGCGGGGGGCGCTGTCATCCGACGAGGCCCACCGGTGACCGGGCGGGACGGTGGCGCAGCAGCCGCCACGTCGGCAACACACTGGACAGCACCGCGAGCAGCAGGCACAGCCCCACCACCCCGGCGATCACCGACCACGGCATCACCAGGTCGACGGGGGCACCGACCTGCTCGGCGAGGCCGGCGCTGATGCTGAGCAGACCGACGAACGCGACAGCCCCACCCAGCAGCGCGCCGATCAGGACCACCAGCGCGGACTCCGCCGTGACCAGCCAGATGACCTGCCGTCGGGTCGCCCCGGCCATCCGGATCAGCCGCAGGTCCGCGGCGCGGCCGGCGGCGGCCAGCAGAAGCGTGTTCGCCACCGCGACGGCCCCGTAGCCGGCGGACACCCCGATCAGCAGCAGCGTGAAGAGCCAGACGAGGCGGTCCTCGGCGGCGTCCGCCTCGGCCGCCCAGCCCGGCACGTCGAGGATCCGCGCGCCGACCGGTGGATCGACGCGGTCCCGGACGTACACGGTGGACGTCAGCGCCGACGGGTCGTGCGCCCGCACCACGGCCCGGGGCACCAGCAGGTCGCCGGGGATCGAGGTGTCGTCGACCACGGCGACGACGCGCAACGACACCGTCGTCCCGTCGGCGAAGACCACCGGGTACGGCTCCGACGGCAGGCGGTTCGCCGAGGCGGTGACCACCACCGTGTCGTCGCCCCGCAGGTCGTTCAGCGCACCGGCGACGACGGTGAGCACCCGGTTCGCGGCGGCGAAGCCCTCCGGGTCCACGCCGAGCGCGGTCATCGGCCGGTCCGGTGGCGACGTTCCGGGGTCGGTGCGGTAGACGGTGGTCGGCAGGAGCGCGGTGCCACCGGTCGCGGCGACGGCCCGGTCGGACAGGCCGGGTGCGCGGTCCGGCACGACGATCCAGCCGGCGTTCACGTTGTCCGCCCGGCCTGCGGCGTACGCGGCGGTGCTGGTGCGCACCATCCCGGACACCAGCACCGCGAACGCGACAGTGAGCAGCACCGGCGCGGCGATGGCGGCGGTCCGCCGGGTCGCGGTCAATGCCCCGCCCCGCACCAGCATCCCGATCGCGCCACCGGGCCGACGCACCGGAGAACGCAGCAGGCGCACCAGCGGCCCGACCACCACCGGGGCGAGCACCGTGGTGCCGGCCACCAACGCCATCACCGCGTAGAGCGCGTACTGCGCCCCCACCCGAGCCTCGTCGGCGGTCGCCGTGCCGAGGCTGAGCGCGGCTCCCGCCGCGAGGAGCAGCACCCCGGTGGCGGCGCGCACCCGCCCTACCGGTCGCTGTTCCACAGCGGCCTCGCGTAACGCCTCCAACGGGCGGACCCGCGCCGCCCGGCGGGACGCCGACCAGACGGCCAGCACCGCGATCACCGGCCCGGCCGCGAGCGAGACCGCGATCGGCCAGAGTTCGTAGCGGACCCGGAAGGTCGACGGTTCGAAGCCGACATCGACCAGCAGCCGACCCAGCAACGGGGCGAGCGCCGCGCCCACCAGCAGGCCGACGCACCCTGCCGAGACGCCGACGGCGAGCGCCTCGGCGTAGACCATCCGGCGGACCTGGCCTCCGGTGGCGCCGACGGCGCGCAGCAGACCCAGCTCACGGCGGCGCTGCGCGACGGTGAACGCGAAGGTGGAGGCGACCACGAACACCGTGACGAAGCCGGCGAGGGCCGCCGTGGCGGCGAGCACCTGCATGCCGATCCACCGGGTACGGGCGTCGCCGCGCGGCTCCAGCGCACCACGGGCAGCACCGGTGAACACCAGTCCGTCGCCGCCGACGACTCCGCGAGCCGCCGTGGCGACCCGCTCGGGGTCGGCGTCCGGGGCGAGCACCAGCCCGATGGCCCGCACGCCGGGCGCGAGCGCGGCGGCGACCTCGTCCGCGACGTGGACGCCGGGTCCGTCGACCAGACCGGTGACGGTGTACGACTCCGGGCCCGTCGCGGTCAGCACTGTGACCGGTGCGCCGGCGCGCAGTCCGAGCGCGCTGTCGACGACCACCTCGCCGGGCCGGCGGGGTGGCTCGCCAGCTGTGAGGCGCAGCCCACCCAGTTGGGCGCTGGACCAGCCGTGCCCCTGGTAGGCGTCCTCGCGCCGGGTGTCGGCGGCCGAAGGCCGGCCGTCGACGAGCGGCTGGGCGTAGAAGGTGCGGTCCGGCACCGCCGCCACCACGTCCGGCAGACCGGCCAGCCTGCCGACCAACCCCGCTGCCGCGCTGGCCGACCAGGGCCGGGTCGGCATGAACTCCTCAGCGGACGCGCCCGCCTCGGGGCTCTGCACCACGACCGCCGCCCGTGCCAGCCGGTCCGGCACCTGTGGGCGACCCGAGGCGAGCAGCACTGTGGCCGCCGCGACGAGCGTGACCCCGATGGCCACGGCCACGAACGCGCTCGCCGAGCGCTGGACGCTCAGCACGACAACTCCCGGGCGGTCTCGCGCTCGGCGATCCGGGCGGCGACGGCGGCGGCGGAGATCGGGCCGGTCAGCTCGTCGACGACGCGACCGTCGGCCAGCAAAAGGACCCGATCGGCGTACGCGGCGGCGGCGGGATCGTGGGTCACCATCACGACGGTCTGCCCGTGGTCGTCGACGAGTGCCCGCAGCAGCCGGAGCACCTGCCGGGAGGACGCGCTGTCCAACGCCCCGGTCGGCTCGTCGGCGAAGACCACCGCCGGGCGTGTGATCAACGCTCGAGCCACGGCGACGCGCTGCTGTTCCCCGCCGGACAACTCACTCGGCCGGTGCCCGGCCCGGTCGGCGAGACCGACGGCGTCGAGGGCGGCGACCACGTCCCCGGCTGGCGGGCGACGGCGGGCCAGGCGCGACGGCAACTCGACGTTCTGCGCGGCGGTCAGCGTGGACACCAGGTTGAACGCCTGGAAGACGAAGCCGATCCGGTCGCGCCGCAGCCGGGTCAGCGCGTCCTCACTGAGGTTGTCGAGGCGGGTGCCGTCGATCGTGACGGTTCCCTCGGTCGGGCGGTCCAGCCCCGCCGCGCAGTGCAGCAGTGTCGACTTTCCCGAGCCGGAGGGCCCCATCACCGCCGTGAACGTGCCGCTCGCGAAGCGCGTGCTCACGCCGTCGAGCGCCGTCACCCGCCGGGTGCCGGTGCCGTACACCGCTCGCAGCCCCGTCACTGTCACCGTGTCTGTGGTCATGACCGTTACGGTCCCGAACGCGGGGGGTACGGCGCGTCGTGCCGGAGCGGGCACTTTCCGGCCCTCCCCCGGGTGGAGTCGCAGGCCCGGCAGCACCGGTACGTCGTCCTCGGGGATGACGGCCCACAGGCGGACGCGGTCGATCCAGCCGGTCGTTACCGTTCGACGGGTGACTGCTCTCCTGTTGACCCGACGGATGCGGCCGGTGGACCTGTACACGGTGGACGCCCTGCTGGCGGTTGCCGTCGGTGGGTTGCTCTGCCCGTACGCCGCGCTGGAGTCACCGCTGCACGGTGGCGTACGCGAGCCGCTCTGGGTGTCGGTGCTGGTCGGGATGGCCCTCGGGCTGCCGTTGGCCGTCCGGCGACGGTGGCCGATGGCGGTGGCCGTCGTGATCAGCTCCGTCGCCACCGTCGCCCTGATCACCGGGGTGATCCCCAACTACGCCGCCGCCGCGCCGGCGCTCGCCATCGGACTGTCCTTCTACACGGTGGCCGTGGCGACGCCCACCCGCCGGTCGCTGCTCTGCGCCGCCGGTTGCCTGGCGCTGGTGAGCGTCGGCCTGGTGCTGACCGCGGGCGACCTCTGGTCGCGGACCGGCGCCGTCGCCTACGCCGCCGTCATGGTCGCGCCGGCCTGGGTGATCGGTTGGCAGATCCGGGAGCGACGAGCCCTCGCCACCCGGCAGAGTGACCAGCTCGTTCGTCAGGCCGCCACCGAGGAGCGGTTGCGGGTGGCGCGTGAGCTGCACGACGTGGTCGCGCACACGCTCAGTCTCATAGTGGTCAAGGCGGCCGTCGCCAACCACGTCGCCGAGGCCGACCCCCGTGAGGCGGGTGCCGCGCTCCGGGTCATCGAGGAGACCGGCCGCACCGCGCTGACCGACGTGCGTCGGGTGCTCGGCGTGCTGCGCGAGGACAGCCCGTACGCGCCGACGCCAGGGCTGGACGAGTTGCCCCTCCTCGCCCGGCAGGCGGCGATCGGCGGCGTCGACGTGCAGCTCGACGTGCGGCGGGACGAGCCGGCGGGCGCGGTACCGGAGTCGGTGGGCCTCGCTGTGTACCGGATCGTGCAGGAGGCGGTGACGAACGTGGTGAAGCACGCGGCGCCGGCCTCCTGCCGGGCCACGGTGACCGTCCTGCCCGACGAGGTGCGGGTGGAGGTGACCGACGACGGCCAGCGGCCGGTCCTGCTCGGCGGGGAGGGGCACGGGTTGATCGGCATGCGGGAACGGGTGGCGTTGCACGGCGGGGAGTTCCGCGCCGGGCCCCGCCCCGACGGTGGCTTCGCGGTGACCGCCAGCCTCCCCTACCGGGTGGCCGCATGATCCGCGTGCTGATCGCCGACGACCAGGCGTTGCTGCGCGGCAGTTTCCGGTTGCTGGTCGATCTCAGCCCGGACTGCACCACTGTCGGTGAGGCGGGCACCGGCGCTGAAGCCGTCGCGTTGACCGGGCAGCACCGGCCGGATGTGGTGCTGATGGACGTCCGGATGCCGGAGATGGACGGCATCGAGGCGACCCGGCGGATCTGCGCCGACCCGGCGACGGCCGACACCCGGGTCATCATCCTGACCACGTTCGACCTCGACGAGTACGTCTACGGGGCGCTGCGCGCCGGGGCCAGTGGGTTCCTGCTCAAGGACACCCCACCGGCGAATCTGCTGACCGGGATCCGGGTGGTCGCCGCCGGGGAGGGGCTGCTCGCGCCGACGGTGACCCGCCGGTTGATCGACGAGTTCGCCCGGCAGCCGGAGCCGACCCGACCGCTGCCCCGCCAGCTCGACGGGGTGACCGATCGGGAACGGGAGGTCCTCGCGCTGATCGCCCGGGGCCTGTCCAACGCGGAGTTGGCCGCGCACCTCAACCTCAGCCAGGCCACCGTCAAGACGCACGTCGGGCGGCTGCTGACCAAACTGGCGGTACGCGACAGGGCGCAACTGGTCATCGTCGCGTACGAGACGGGCCTGGTGGGTCCCCACCGGTCGGGTTAGCGAGGTCGTGCGTCGATGAGGGCGCGGGAACATCCGAACTGGACGCCCCCGCGCCCACCAAGATCAGCTGACGTACACCGACGCGCTGGTCGCCGACTGGAAGTCGGTAGAGGTGCCGGGGTAGACGACCCGCCAGAACCCAGCCGTCTTCCGGTAGACCGATGTGGCGAAGTCGTAACTGCCGCCAGCGTAGATGGTGGCCTGGGTGCCCCAGGTGTCGTCGTCGCCGGTCGCCGAGAACTGCACCTTCAGCGGCACCGTCCCCGGGGACAACCCGCCGTTGAACTCCATCTCGCCGCTGAGCGTCACAGTCGTCGCGTTCTCCCGGGCCGCCGAGAAACTGCGGAACGCGGCCGGTTGCAGCACGGAGATGTTCGTGCTGGCGATCGCGGTGCTGACGAACTCGTCGTCCATCGAGTAACCCACCTGGAGGCGGCCGGTCTCGTACGGCGAGGTGGTCAGAGAGTACCGACCGTCCGCGTCCGTGGTGGCGGAGCCGAGGTACGTGCGGCAGTAGTCGGCGCTCATGCAGAGGGAGACCCCCGGCTCCACACCAGGCACCGGCACCCAGCCCTCCGGCGTCCGCCAGGTCAGCCGACCGCTCACCGTGACGTTCTCATCCTTGAGGATCTTGGGTCGGTCCGTGTCGATGGTGATCCGCATCGGCCGCTTGGTGATCGCGATGGCGGTCTCGGCCGAACGCGACGAGCCGTGGAAGAGATGGTCGTTGTCATAGCTGTAGTTCGCGTACACCTGCACGTCCTTGCGGCCGATCGTGACCGTGCCGGTGAAGGAACCGTCGGCCCTGGTGGTGACCGCGTCCCAACTGAAGCCGGCGTTCACCGTCATGGGGAATCTCCCCAGGGACCTGATCTCGCCGCTGCCCGGCCAGCGCCCCTTGAGCCATCCCCGCACTGTCACGTTGCGGTTCTCATAGGTCACCGTGGTGCGGTTCAGCGTGACGTTGTCGAAGAACGTGACCACCGAGTAGTCCAGGTCGCCGGCATCGGTCTGGGTGACGTGGTGACCGGCCTCGTCGGTGACCTCCACGTCGACCCGGTAGTAGCCGAGCTTGTCGAGGATGATCGGGTTGGATCGCCACACGCCGTCACGCTCGGTGCCGGACTGGAGGTAGAAGTCCTCCTGGACGGCAACCTCCGCCCCGGTGTTGTACTCGCGGATGTGCGCACGGACATCGGTGACGTCGCTGGGCGACGTGATGGACACCAGCAGCGTGCCCCGATCGAGGTCGTAGTCGCTGTGGGCAGACGTGACGATCGGAATCTCGTCGGCGTGTGCGGTCGCGGGAAGCCCCACGATCGCCGTCGCCGCGGCGACGGCGATCGCCACGGCAAAGCGGGAACGGATCAAAGTTGACCTCCAGGGAAGACCGGCGATTCGCTGGGTGGCAGCCGGCGGTAGGAGCCTATCGATCCCGTCCGACAGCTCCGCCCACACCGCTAGGCTGACGCCGTACCCATGTGGACGGAGGAGCCATGACCCGCTACGTCGCCCTGCTGCGTGGGGTAAACGTCGGCAGCACCCGGCTGGCGATGGCCGACCTGCGTCGGATCGTCACCGACCTCGGGCACGAGGACGCCCGGACGTACCTGCAGAGCGGCAACGTGGTCTTCGGCAGTTCGGTGCGCGACGCGGAGAAGCTGGCCGCCGGCATCGCGCGGGCGCTGACCGACGAGCTGGCGTTGACGGTGCCGGTGCTGGTACGCAGCGCCCGGGAGTTGGCGGCGATCGCCGGCGGTAACCCGTACGCCGACCGGGAGGACGACCCGACGCGGCTGCTGGTGGCCTTCCTCGCCACCGCTCCGCAGAAGTCCATGGTGGATGCCCTGGCCGTGCCTGGCAGCGAGAACGTGTCGTTCACGGTGACCGGCCGTGAGGTGTTCCTGCACTACGTCGACGGCGGTTACGGGCGGTCGAAGTTCACGAACGCGTACCTGGAGAAGAAGCTCGGCGTGGTGTCCACCTCCCGCAACTGGAAGTCGGTGCGGGCCCTGGCGGAGATGGCCACCTCCTGACCGGGTGGGGATCGCGGCTCGGCGACCCCCACCGATGCTGCTCAGAAGTGGTACGCGGTCTCGTACTCGGGCACCAGCACCCGGCTGCGCGGCGAGATCCGGCGCACCGCCGCGATCATCTCGTTCAGCCGGGTCCGGTCGGTCGGGGCGACCGGTGGCGGGTTCTGCAACGCCGTCTCGAAGTTGTCGTAGTGCACCGGCACCACGACCTTCGGGTAGTCGAGGCCGGCCAGCAGCCGGGGCAGGTAGTCGCCGGTGGTGGTGGCGTTCTGCATGGCCACCATCGCCACGTCGGGCGCGAGGCCGGTGAGGTTCCGCTCGGCGACGTCACTGGCCCCGGTGAAGTAGACCGACGGTCCGCCGTCGACCCGCAGCAGGTAGCCCAGCGTGTCGCCCTCCGGCAGGTCGGCGATGGTGGCCGGCTGCGGCGGCGGGCTCACCCGCACCCCGGGAAAGGCCACCGAGTACGACGGGTTGCGGCTGTGCAGCGAGCCGACCACCTCGACGCTGTGGTCGCCGAAGTCCAGCACCTCCCCACCCTTCACGGCGCTGAGCTGCGTCGACGGCACGTCGTAGGCCAACCCCAGGTGGTACGCGGTCAGCGTGCCGAACACCCGCGCCCCGGTGCGCTTGGCGATGTACGGCACGTCCATGAAGTGGTCCCAGTGGGTGTGCGTGACGAGGACCGTCGTGGCCCGGTCGACCCGCGGGTCGATCACGTCGGTGCGCACCGTCAACGTGGTGTCGGTCTTGAACGCCCCGGTGAACAGCCCGGTGTCGATCCGGCTGAGGAACGGGTCGACGAGAACGGTGCGGTCGCCGATGTCAACGCGCCAGCCGGCGGTACCCCACCAGCGGAAGCTGACCGCGCCCTTGCGGCGAGCGGTCGGCCCGGGGGCTGCGGCGGTCGAGGGCGCGGCCTGGGCCGGGGTGGCGACGCTGGCGGTGAGGCCACCGGCGGAGACCAGGGCGGTGGTGGCGGCGGCGTCGCGCAGGAAGCGTCGGCGGTCGAGACTGGGCATGCGGATGTACTCCCCGTGGTCGGGTGATGTGTCGACCACGAGCCAATCAGCGGCACCGGGCCACAGTCCAAGATCAAGGGCCGTCGGCTTCGATACGCCGACGGATATCTGTGCTGCTCAGCAGGGGTGCGGCGGCGCTCGGCGGGTCGCGAAATCAGTCGCCGCGCAGCGCTTCGACGGCAGTGCGGGCGGCCTCCCCCATCGCCAGGTCCACGTCGATGCGGCGCGGGGTCAACTGTTCGGCGCGGGCGAAGACGGCGATGGCGTACCGGCCGCCGTCGGGGTATTCGGCGACCCCGGCCTCCAGGTGGAACCCGGGCAGGGTGCCGGTCTTTCCGGAGACCCGGACGCCGGGCGGGAAACCGGCGGCCAGCCGGGTCCAGAAGATCTGCCGGGCCATCCACGTGCGGACCATCGCGCAGGCCGCCGCCGGCCCGGCCTCGTCCCGCCAGATCAGCGTGAGCAGCCGGGTGATCTCCCGGGCGGTGCTTGACGTGGTGTGCGCGGGGTCGAAGACCCGCATCGCCCGCACCCGGTCCGCCGGCAGCGTGGGGAAGATCCGGGCGAACTCCGCCTCGGTCCGGGCACCCACGTCGGCGAGCATCATCTCGACCAGTTCCCGAGGACCACCGAGGACCCGGGTACGGGTCAGCCCCAGCTCGACGGCGAGCATCGGCAGCAGGTCCGGGCCGACCCGGCGCAGCAGCAGGTCGGCGGCCGTGTTGTCGGTTACCGACATGGCGAAGTACGCGAGGTCGCGCAGCGACACCTCGGCGTCGTCGTCGCAGCCGGCCAGACCCCACCCACCGAGCCGGTCGGCGGCGGTGACCAGCACCCGCTCGGTCGGGTCCAGCTGACCGGCCTCGACCTGCCGGGCGAACTCCAACACCAGCAGGATCTTGAAGATCGAGGCGATCACCACCTGCTCGTCGGACCGTACCCCGACCTCCCGAAGCCCGCCGCCCTCGACGGCGTCCGGGTCGACGGCGTCCAGGTCCACGACGTGCAGGCTGGCCGTCACCCCGACGGCGGCGAAGATGGCCCCGATGCGTTCCTCCACGTCCACGCCAGCACGGTAACCACTGCCGCCCTGGTAGTGCTGGCGTAGGGTCCCGGCCGTGGATCTGCTCCGGCACCTGCGGCACTTCGTGGTGGTCGCACACGAACTGCACTTCGGCCGGGCCGCTGAACAGCGCGGCCGTCCGTTGCGGACGGGGCGCTTCGTCGACCTGACGAGATCGCGAGGCCGGGAAGGACGAGGGCACCGACCAGGTCCGCATTCGTCGCACGGTTCGGTCAGAATGTCGGGCGGCGGCGTCCTGGCGCCAACACCGCAACCGGTAGGGAGCAGACCCATCGGCAACTCCGACACGATCACGCTGTGGCGGCCCACCGGGCAGGCCGAACTCGACCTCGTGGCGGCGGCCGGCTGGCGGGCCTGGCCGCCACGACTGCCGGACCAGCCGATCTTCTACCCGGTGCTCAACCGCTGGTATGCCACGAAGATCGCCCGCGAGTGGAACGTCCCCGCCAAAGGCGTCGGCTACGTCACCCGGTTCGACGTGCAACGGTCGTACCTCGACCACTACGAGGTCCAGCAGGCCGGTGGCCGCGACGTGCTGGAGTACTGGATTCCCGCCGAGAAGCTCGACGACCTCAACGCCCACATCGTCGGCGCGATCATCGCGGAGGCCGAGTACCGGGGCCCAGTTGACGACGAGGAGTTCGCCGAGGCGGAGAGGACCCTGGGCCGGGCGCTGCCGGACGCCTGGCGCACCTACCTGCAGGGTGAGTCGTGGTTCCGGCGGGGCTGGATGACCACCGACGCCTACGTGTGGCTCAACTCCCCCCGCGAGATGCTCGAGCTGCATGAGGCGTGGGACGAGGCCACCGACGCGCATCCTGGCATCGCCATCATCGGCGGTGACGGCTCCCGAGAACAGCTCGTCCTCGACCTGCGCAGTGACCCCGCCCCGGTGCTGCTGGTCGACATCACCAGCGGCGGCTGGGAGGACGCCGTCCAGCTGGCCGACGATGTCCGCCAGCTCATCGACCGCATCGAGGCGGGCACGTTCGCGTTCGACCTGGAGACCTGACGTCCGACCGGGGTGACGAGCACCTGACCGGATCAGGGCGCCACCGCGAACCCGAGGATCAGGCCGCGACGGCCGCCCGTACGTCGTCGTCGGCGGCGCGCAGCCGAGCGGCGGCCTCGTCGGCGGTGCAGTTCGCCAGCAGCAGCACGATGGCCGTCTTGGCGTGCCCGTGCGCCGCCGCGAGCGCCCTCGCGGCCGTGTCGAGATCGGTGTCGGCGGCGTCGGCGACGATCCGCCGCGCCCGGTCGACGAGCTTCTCGTTGGTGGCGTTCATGTCCACCATCAGATTGCCGTAGACCTTGCCGAGCCGGGCCATCGTGGCCGTGGAGAGCATGTTGCAGACCAGCTTCTCGGCGGTGCCGGCCTTGAGCCGGGTGGAGCCGGTCAGCACCTCGGGGCCGGTGGGCACCTCGATGGCGACGTCGGCGTGGCGGCTGGTCACCGCGTCGGTGTTGCAGGCCACCGAGACGGTCGCCGCGCCAAGCGCGCGGGCATGATCCAACCCACCGACCACGTACGGGGTACGGCCGCTGGCGGCGAGCCCGACCACAGTGTCGCGGGCGGTCAGGCCGACGGCGTCGAGGTCGAAGACGGCGCGGGTCGGGTCGTCCTCAGCGCCCTCGACGGCGACACCGAAGGCGCGTGCCCCGCCGGCGAGCAGACCGATGACCCGCTCGGGCGTCGTGCCGAAGGTGGGTGGGATCTCGACGGCGTCGAGCATGCCGATCCGGCCGCTGGTGCCCGCGCCGAGGTAGATCAGCCGTCCGCCCTGACGGAGCGAGGCCACGATGACGTCGACGGCGGCGGCGATGTCCGGCACGGCCCGGCGGACGGCGTCGGCGACGGTCTGGTCCTCGTCGTTCATCGCGAGAAGCAACTCGGTGGGAGACATCCGGTCGAGGTCGCCGGTCTTGTCGTTGCGGGTCTCGGTGCCGAGGGTGCTGAGGTCCACGGGGTGCTCGTTCCTCTCGCTGGTGTGCAGTCGCCGGCCGGCGGGGAGAGGTCTCCGGTCGCCCGGCGGCGGCTCGTCGTCGAGCGCGTCTCGCGACCCGCCGCCGCGGCCAGGCCGACGGCGCAGCTGCGAACAGTCCCCGTATCAGCAGGCTGAAACCACAGCGTAACCAGCCCGGACCGGCGGTGGCAAAAAGTTTCGAGTTAGGCTGGCCCAACGTCACTTATTGACAACCGCTGGTTGGGAGCGAGCCGTGCGTCAACTCGACCTCGTCGTGATCGTGCTGTACCTCGTGGTGATCGCCTTCGTCGGACTACGCCTGTCCGGTAAACAGAAGTCCGCCAAGGACTACTTCGTGGGCGAGGGTCGGCTGCCCTGGTGGACCGTCTCGTTCTCGGTGGTTGCCACCGAGACCAGCGTTCTGACCGTGATCAGTGTTCCCGGCGGCGCCTACAGCGGTCAGGGCTTCGGCAACGTCGAGCTGGCCCTGGGTTACGTCATCGGTCGGGTCGTGGTGGCCGCGGTGCTCATCCCGCTCTACAAGCGGGGTGGGTTCGTCAGCGCCTACCAGTACCTCGGTGAGCGGTTTGGCCTGAAACTTCAAGGGCTGGCGTCGGTGACCTTCGTCTTCACCCGCCTGCTTGCCGAGGGTGTACGGCTGTTCGCCTCGGCCATCCCCATCAAGCTTCTTCTCGACGAGTTCGGGCTGAACGTCGGCTATCAGGCGATCATCATCGTCCTGACGCTCATCACTGTGGTCTACACCTACCTCGGTGGCATCAAGGCGGTCATCTGGACCGACGCCATCCAGATGGGGCTGTACCTGGGCGGGGCCATCCTGGCGATCGCGGTGCTCAGCCACGCCGTCGGTTTCGACGGCTACTCACAGGCGCTGGACGCCGGCAAGTTCCAGCTCTTCGACACCAACTTCAACCTCGCGCACGTGCTCACCAGCCCGTTCGCCCTGCCGACCGCCATCATCGGTGGCGCGATCTTCGCGATGGCCAGCCACGGCTCGGACCAGCTGATCGTGCAGCGCATCCTGTCCACCCGCACGCTGCGCGAGGGACAGAAGGCGATGATCTCCTCGGGCATCTTCGTGGTGATCCAGTTCGCGGCGTTCTCCCTGGTCGGGGCGCTGCTGTGGTCGTACAACAAGGGTCAGACCTTCAAGGAGCTCGGCCTGGCCAGCAGCGACAACCTCTACCCGAGCTTCATCCTGCACGCCCTGCCGGTGGGCATCTCGGGTCTGCTGGTGGCCGGCATCCTCGGCGCCGCGATGGGCTCCTTGTCCTCGGCGCTGAACTCGATGTCGAACTCCACGGTCGCCGACTTCATCCACAGCTTCTTCCGCACGGTGCCGTCCGACGACACGATGCTCCGGCTCGCCCGGGTGATGACCCTGGTCTGGGCGGTGCTGATGGCGATCTTCGCCTGCGCGTTCAGCTCCAGCACCGGAAACGTCTACCTGACCGGTCTGACCATCGCCGGCTACACCTACGGGGCGCTGCTCGGCGCCTTCCTGCTCGGCCGTCTCGTCAAGCGGGCCAACCAGGTGGACGCGGTGATCGCATTCCTGGTCACCGTGGCGGTGATGACCTACATCGTCCGCTACGTCAAGATCGATGTGACGACGGCCGGAACCACCACCGCCACCGCCATCGCCGCGCAGTGGCTGGTCCCGATCGGCGTCCTGATCACCCTGGTCGTCGGCGCGGTGTCCAGCCGGTTCCACCCGGCCCCGGAGACGCCGTACGACCATGGACGTACCGACGAGGTCGACGACGGCACGGCGGCGGCGCCAGCCGGCCGGGCGTGAAGGAGGACGTGATGCGCGTGATCGGCCTGATGTCCGGAACCTCCTACGACGGCATCGAAGCCGCAGCGGCCGAGTTGGAGCTGAGCGGCGACACCCTGCGGATGCGACCGCTGGGCCGGCTCAGCCACCCCTACTCGGACGAGTTGCGCACGCAGATCGCCGCGGCCCTGCCGCCCACGGCGACCACCACCGAGGCGATCTGCGTGCTGGACACCGGCATCGGTCAGGCCTTCGCCGAGGCCGGCGCGCGGGCCCTCGCCCAGCTGTGCGACGGCAGCGCCGACCTCGTCGTGTCGCACGGGCAGACGATGCATCACTGGGTGGAGGATGGCAGGGTTCGGGGCACTCTCCAGCTGGGTCAGCCGGCCTGGATAGCGGAGGCCACCGGCCTTCCGGTCGTGGCGGACCTGCGCAGCCGCGACGTGGCCGCCGGCGGCCAGGGCGCCCCCCTGGTCGCCCTCTTCGACACACTGCTGCTGGGTGGCCTACCCGGCGTCCCGGCCGCTCTGAACCTGGGCGGCATCGCCAACATCACCGTCGTCGCGCCGGACGCGGACCCACTCGCCTTCGACACCGGCCCGGCGAACGCACTCCTCGACGCCGCCGCCCGCCACTTCAGCGGGGGCACCGAGGAGTACGACAGGGACGGGCGCGGGGCGGCTGCCGGGCAGGTGAACCCGGACCTGCTGCGGCGGCTGCTCGACGAGCCGTACTACCGGCTGCCCGGCCCGAAGAGCACCGGGAAAGAGCTGTTCCATCTGCCCTACCTGCTCGCCGCCCTCGCCGACGCGCCAACACCGGACCCGCAGGACGTGCTGGCCACGCTCACCCGGCTGACGGCGGTCACGGTGGCCGGCGCCTGCCGCGACCACGGCGTCACCCGGCTCGTCGTCTCCGGCGGCGGCGCACACAACCCGACCCTGATGCGCATGCTCGCCGACGAGCTGCCCGGCGTCCAGCTGTCCTCCAGCGACGACCTGGGCATCGCGTCGGACGCCAAGGAGGCGCTGGCCTTCGCGCTGCTGGGCTACCTGACCCGGACCGGGTGAACGTCAACGGCGGCGCGATCGCGCTCGGCCACCCGCTCGGCGCGACCGGAGCGATGCTGCTCGGTACGGCGTTGG
>NZ_JBEYSL010000073.1:0-18195 GCF_040642735.1 Micromonospora sp. NPDC047753
GTACGAGTCGAACGACATCGCCTTCCTCGGCGTCGACCACCCGGAGCACGGGCCCGGTTTCGACGTCTGGGTCGGCGGGGGCCTCTCCACCAACCCGATGCTCGCCAAGCGCCTCGGCGTCTGGGTGCCGCTGGCCGAGGTGCCGGACGTGTGGGCCGGGGTGGTCGGGATCTTCCGCGACTACGGCTACCGCCGGCTGCGCAACCGGGCCCGGTTGAAGTTCCTGGTGGCCGACTGGGGCGTGGAGCGCTTCCGTGAGGTCCTGGAGAAGGACTACCTCGGTCGTACGCTGCTCGACGGCCCGGCACCGGTCCTGCCGTCGAAGCCGGTCGACCACGTGGGCGTGCACGAGCAGGCCGACGGGCGGCACTACGTGGGCGCCGCTCCGGTGGTCGGGCGGGTCTCCGGCGCGCAGCTCAGCCAGCTGGCCGACGTGGTCGAGGCACACGGCAGCGACCGGGTGCGGCTCACCCCGTACCAGAAACTGCTGGTGCTCGACGTGCCGTCGGAGCGGACGGAGTCGCTGATCGACGGGCTGCGCGCGATCGGTCTGGAGGCCCGGCCGTCGGCCTGGCGGCGCGGCACGATGGCGTGCACCGGCATCGAGTACTGCAAGCTCGCCATCGTCGAGACGAAGGCCCGCGGCGAGGAGTTGGTGGCCCGGCTGGAGCAGCGGCTGCGCGACTTCGACGCGGACATCTCGATCCACATCAACGGCTGCCCGAACGCGTGCGCGCGTACCCAGGTGGCCGACATCGGGCTCAAGGGTCAACTGGTGGTCGGCCCGGACGGCCGACAGGTCGAGGGCTTCCAGGTGCACCTGGGCGGCGGGCTGGGCATGGCCCAGGGGCAGACCGCGGGTTTCGGCCGCAAGCTTCGCGGCCTGAAGACCACCGCCGACGAACTTCCGGAGTACGTGGAACGGCTGGCCCTTCGCTACCTGGCCGGTCGGAGCGAGGGCGAGACGTTCGCCAACTGGGTGATCAGAGTCGACGAGGAGGAACTGCGGTGAGCAGCGAGAACCGAGCGGCACCCCTGTACTGCCCGTACTGCGGCGAGGAGGACCTGCGGCCGCACGAGGCGGGTCACGGCGCCTGGGAGTGCCACGCCTGCACCCGGGTCTTCTCGGTGAAGTTCACCGGGCTGCTGAGTCGGGCGGTGACCTCATGAGTCTCGTCTCGGCTGCGAACCTGCGCCTGGTGGGCCCGGGCGGCTCGACGTCGGCCGACCCGGCCCGGCGCGACCCGGACGAGCTGCGGGCGCTGGCCGAGCAGGCCGCTCGGGACCTGGAGGGCGCCCCGGCACTGGAGATCGCCCGCTGGGCGGCGCAGACCTTCGGTGAGCGGTTCTGCGTGACCAGCTCGATGGCAGACGCCGTGCTGGCGCACCTGGTCTCCCGGGTGGCCCCCGGGGTGGACGTGGTCTTCCTCGACACCGGCCTGCACTTCCCCGAGACGCTGCGGGTACGCGACGAGGTCGCCCGGACGCTGCCGGTGAACGTCCGGTCGATCCGGCCCCGGCTCACAGTCGGCCAGCAGGACGGCCAGTACGGCCCCCGGCTGTTCAACAAGTCACCGGACGACTGCTGCCAGTTGCGCAAGGTGGAGCCGCTGGAACGGGCGCTGACCGGGTACGACGCCTGGGCTGCCGGGCTGCGCCGGGACGAGTCGCCGAGCCGGGCCAACACACCGGTGGTGACCTTCGACGCGCGTCGGGGCAAGGTCAAGGTCAACCCGATCGCGGCCTGGTCGCAGAAGGATGTGGACTCCTACATCGCCCGTTACAACGTGCCGGTCAACGAGCTGTTCAAGCAGGGTTACGGGTCGATCGGCTGCTGGCCGTGCACCCGCGGTACGAAGGCCGGCGAGGACGCGCGGGCCGGCCGGTGGGCCATGTTCGAGAAGACCGAGTGCGGGCTGCACGTCTGACCTCCCCGGCGACGACCCCGACCGGCCTCGGTGCGGCCGGCGGGGCGGATCCGGTGGTGTTGGTCGCGCACGGCAGCCGTGATCCACGGGCGGCCGATGCCACCCGGGCGCTGGCTCGGGCGGTGTCGGCGGCCCGGCCGGGCACACCGGTGTGGGCGAGTTGGCTGGACCACACCGAGCCGGGGCCGACCGAGGTGCTGCGCGACCTGGCCGTGGCCGGTCACCGCCGGGCGGTGCTGGTGCCGCTGCTGCTGACCGCCGCGTACCACCATCGGGTGGACATTCCGGCGGCGATCGCCGCGGCGGCGCGGTCCGGGCCATCGCTGTCGGTACGGGTCACCGATGTGCTCGGGCCGGCGGACGACACGCCCGATCCTGGGCTGCTGGCCGGGCTGTGTCGACGGCTGGGCGAGACGCGCGAGGGCCGTTTCGACGCGTTGGTGCTGGCTGCGGCGGGCACCCGGGACGCGCGGGCGCGACGGTCGGTGGGCCGGGTCGCCGATGCGCTCGGTGTGGAGTTCGGGGTGCCCTGCCGGGTGGCGTACGCCTCGGCGGCTCCACCGGCGGCCGGTGTGGCGGTGTCCCGGTTGCGGGCGTCCGGCGCGCGCCGCGTCGCGGTGTCCTCGTACTTCCTGGCGCCGGGGCTGTTCCACGACGCGGTGACCGAGGCGGCCGGGGCGGCGGGTGCGGTGGCGGTCGCCGCGCCGTTGACCGACGCGCCGGAGCTGGTCGAGTTGGTGCTGCGTCGGGTCGACGACCGGCCCGCGCTGGCGTCCACGGGCTGACCCGTGCCGGCCGGCACTGTGGGATCCACGGTGCCGACACTGGGTGATCCGGTGCCGGACGGCAGAACGCCCCGGCGGGCGAACCCACCGGGGCGTACAGCTGTGTCGTTGGGGATCAGGCGGAGTGAGCGCGCAGCACCCGGAGACCGCCGCGCCGCTTGACGGCGCGCCGCTCTTCCTCGCTCATTCCGCCCCAGACGCCGGCGTCCTGACCAGACTCGAGTGCCCACTGAAGGCACTGGTCGGTCACGGAGCAGCGCCTGCAGACGGCCTTGGCCTGCTCGACCTGCAGGAGAGCCGGACCGGACGTCCCGATCGGGAAGAACAGCTCGGGGTCCTCGTCGCGGCAGACACTATGGTGACGCCAGTCCATGGCGGCAACACTCCTCATTCTGGATGGGTGGCGAACAATTGCTTGTCGTGCTTTTCCTATATGCATCCGCAGTGCCGATGGTGACAGTTAGCGTCTGTCCATTCGGCAGTGCGTGAGCAGGCGTTCAGCGCCGGGGACCTGCTGGAACAGCTCAACCTGACGAGCATATCCAGGCAATGTCCCGGTAACTCAAGTTCGCTTGTGAATACTTTCACGAACAGTCGCGATGTCAAGGGTGACGCTCGGAAAAACTCCGGGCGGTGAGCAAGCCCACAACCCATTTGTCCGGGTTCCAGTGCTTTCCTGGTTACCCGCCGTGCCACAGTCGAGGATCAATATAGTACAGTCCGCGTGACATTGCTGACATTTCCGGCACCTGCTCCTCGGTGTGGCGGCGACCGGGTCGATCGGTTGTGGCCACCGTGTCGACCAAGGGCAGTACCCGAGACCTAGCAGATTACTCTCAGTGCGGCGGGAACGGAGGTGAATCTGACTTTCTCCCGCTCGCCGAGATAGTCCCCGTCGAGCTGGAACGCCTGCGGACGGCCTGAGACCAGCGTGAACTCCGGCGTGTCATGGAGTCGTAACACCTGCCGACCGCGTGGATCCGGTTGCCGGGACAGGAACTGCGTCACTGTCCGTGTTGTGCTAGCCACCCGGAGCTGACGCAACGCCAGCACATCGAGCCCGAGATCGAACGACGCGGCCGGGTTCGGGTTGACCTCCCGGTCGCCCAGGTACGTCCACGGCGCCGTGTTCTGGATGATGACGGTGGCCAGCTCGGCCTCCGCCGGCTCGCCCGGACGCTCCAGGACGATCGCCGGGTGCCGGCGGTCCGAGGCGAAGAAGTACTGATTCATGATCGAACGCAGATAGAGCGACGGCGTCGAGACCCGACCCTTCCGCCGGGCCTGCTCCACCCGGTGGATCACCGCGGCGTCCAGGCCGAAGCCGGCGCAGAAGGTGAAGTAGCGGTCGTCGGCGAGGCCCAGCCCCACCGTCCGGCTCCGGCCCAGCCGCAGCCCTTCCAGGATCATGCTGGTCGCCTCCGGCCACTCCCGGGGCAGACCCACCGCGCGGGCGAACACGTTGGTCGAGCCACCGGGGACGGTCGCCAGCGCGGGCAGCCGCTCGGCCATCGGCGCGTCGTCGGCGCGAGTCGGCGGTTCGGCCGTCATCAGGCCGTTCACCACCTCGTTCACTGTGCCGTCGCCACCCAGGGTGACGACCAGGTCGACGCCCTCAGCGGCTGCCTCCCGGGCCAGCGCCACGGCGTGCCCACGCCGACGGGTGTAGCGCACGCTGAGATCGACTTCGCTGCGCAGCGCCCGGACGAGCACGTCCCGGCTGCGTTCGCTGGTGGTGGTGGCCTTCGGATTGACCACCAGGACGGCCCGCATGGGCGGCACTGTACCTTCCGGCAGCCCGGGTATCGTGGCGCGCGTGACCATCGACTCGGCCCCGATCCCCGTCACGCTCCGCTGGGCGGTCCGGCTGCTGTGGGCGGAGGCCTCCGTCGTCGGGCTGATCGCCGTCTGGCTGGTCTGGGCCGACCTCACCGCCACCCGCACCGACCTGCTGGCGGCACTGCTGGTGACCGTGTTCGCCGTCGGGGCGGCCGTCGCGCTCTGGGCCCTGGGTCGGGCGCTGCTACGGCGTCAGGCGGGTGCACGAGCCCCCGCGATCGTGCTTCAGTTGATGCTGCTGCCGATCGGGTGGTTCATGATCCAGGCCGGCCTGGGCTGGCTGGGCGTGCCGCTGATGGTGTTCGGCCTGGGCGTGGCCTGGCTGTTGATCTGCCCACCGACGACCCGCGCCCTCGGCTTCGAGTGACCGCGCCGGTGCGTCGGACCGGTCAGTAACCGCCGGAGCGACGGGTGAGCAGCGCGATAGTGGCCCGATCGCCAGCGGAGGTGGCGGACGCCGAGGTGGTCAGCGCGGTGAGCACTTTCCAGGCGAAGGACGACTCGGCGGGCAGGGTGGCACCGCGCACCGTCGGCACCGTCACCTCGACCGTCAGCGCGTCGTCGGTGACCGCGAAGCGGCACTCCAACTCGGCGTCGCGGGTGGCGATGGCGAGCAGCATGGCGCACGCCTCGTCGACAGCGATCCGCAGATCCTCGATCTCGTCGAGCGCGAACTGCAACCGGGCCGCGAGACCCGCGGTGGCGGTGCGGAGCACGCCGAGGTAACCGCCGTCGGCAGGCACCGTGAGGTGCACCACGTCGTCGTCGGTCGCTGGCTGGCCAGTCAGTTGAGTCACGCCTCATCCCCCCGGTCGGGGACTCTACCCGGTCGGTCGCCCATTACGCGTGCCGGCGGTAGTGGCTTGCTCGGCCAGCTCGCGGAGCGCGGTGCCGCTGAGCCGGTAGGCAACCCACTCGCTCATCTGTTCGGCGCCGATCGAAGCGTAGAAGCCGGCAGCCGGATTCCAGTCGATCATCTGCCACTCCAGCCGCTGGTAGCCCCGCCGTACGCAGATGTCGGCCAGCGCGGCGAGCAGCAGTCGACCCGCTCCGGTGCCCCGGGCGGACGGCCGGACGTAGAGGTCCTCCAGGTGGATGCCGTGCACGCCGGCCCAGGTGGAGAAGTTGAGGAACCACAGCGCGAAGCCGACCGGCTCGTCGTGCTCGTCGACCGCGACGTGACCGAAGAGCGCCGCAGCGGTCGTACCACCGCTGCGGCTCGGCGCGCCGCTACCTTGAGCAGCCGCGAAGAGCGCCGAGGTCAGCTGCTCGTTGGTGAGGTGGCACTGCTCCGGGGCACGCTCGTACTCGGCCAACTCGTGCACCATGGCGACGACGGCCGGCACGTCCTCGGGACGTACCGGCCGGATCGTCGGAATGACCGGGGAGGTCACGCCTTCTTGGTCTCCCAGAAGATCTTCGAGATCTCGTCGATCTTCGCGAGCAGCTTGTCGGCGGTGGCCGGGTCGAGGCTGCCCTTGACGCCGCCGGCGCCGGCGAGCTTGGTGGCCTCGTTGAACAGGCTGTGCAGGTTCGGGTACTTCTCGAAGTGCGGCGGCTTGAAGTAGTCGGTCCACAGCACCCAGAGGTGGTGCTTGACCAGCTCGGCGCGCTGCTCCTTGATGATGACGGCGCGGGTGCGGAACTCCGGATCGGTGTTCGACTGGTACTTCTCGCAGATCATTTTGACCGACTCGGCCTCGATCCGGGCCTGTGCCGGGTCGTAGACACCGCACGGCAGGTCGCAGTGAGCGCTCGCGGTGACGCGGGGCGCAAGGATGCGCGGAAGTCGCATCAGGATCCTCCATGGGAAGTTTGCGATGATCAAAGGCGACATTACTCCTGGGAATGCTCCCCGAACCGGGTGGAGGTGAAACCAGTGGCCGCCGATCACCCGGCTGAGGTGCCCCGGTTGCGGAGGCCGCTGACCGCCGTCCTGGTGACCGGCCCGTCCATGGCCCCGACTCTGCGCCACGGTGACGCGGTGCTGGTTCGTCCCGGTGGCCGCCCGATCCGAGCCGGCGACGTGGTGGTCGCGGTCTTCCGGACCCGGCCCGATCTGCTGGTGGTAAAGCGTGCGGTCCGGCCGCAGGACGGCGGCTGGTGGCTACGCGGCGACAACGACCTGATCACCGATGACTCCCGGGCGTACGGGGTGGCCGACGTACGTGGACGGGTGGTGGCCCGCTACTGGCCGCGCCCCGGACGGGTGCCTCGTCGGCAGTTATGACCCTGCTCACATCCGGGGGGTGGTGCCGACACTATGCTCGGAAAGTGCCCGGGTGACCCCCCGCACCGCGTGCCACCGCTCGCCGCCCACCTCGCGGCGGGGCAGGCCGCCTCACATCTGCTCGACAGATCCTGGAGTCACCACCATGTCTTCGTCCACCGTGGACCCCGCTGATCCCGTCTTCCTGCTGCACCGGGGCGGCAAGATGGCCGTCACCTCGACCGTGCCGCTCACCAGCCGGGAGGACCTCTCCCTGGCGTACACCCCGGGGGTGGCCCGGGTGTGTGAGGCGATCGCCGCCGACCCCGCCCTGGTGGACGACTACACCTGGGTGTCGCACACGGTCGCGGTGGTCACCGACGGCTCTGCGGTGCTCGGGCTGGGCAACATCGGCCCCCGGGCCGCGCTGCCGGTGATGGAGGGCAAGGCGGTGCTGTTCAAGCAGTTCGCCGGGGTGGACGCGGTGCCGGTGTGCCTGGACACCCAGGACGTGGACGAGATCGTCGCGGTGGTGCGGGCACTGGCGCCCTCGTTCGGTGGGATCAATCTGGAGGACATCAGCGCGCCGCGCTGCTTCGAGATCGAGCGTCGGCTCGACGAGGCGCTGGACATCCCGGTCTTCCACGACGACCAGCACGGCACCGCCATCGTGGTGCTGGCCGCGCTGCGCAACGCCGCGATGTTGCTCGACCGCAAGCTCGGTGACCTGCGGGTGGCGGTGAGCGGCGCGGGCGCGGCCGGCGTGGCCGTGACGAAGATGCTGATCGCCGGGGGCGTCAACCCCGACCAGGTGGTGGTCTGCGACTCCAAGGGGATCATCGGCCGGCACCGCACCGAGCTGACCGGCACCAAGGCCGAACTGGCGGCGAGCACCAACGCCGACGGCCGCCACGGCGACATCACCGAGGCGCTACGCGGCGCGGACGTGCTGATCGGGGTCTCCGGCGGGCAGATCCCCGAGGCCGCGGTGGCTCAGATGGCACCCGGCGGGGTCGTGTTCGCGCTGGCGAACCCGACTCCCGAGGTGCACCCCGAGGTGGCCGCCCGGCACGTCGCGGTGGTCGCCACCGGGCGCAGCGACTACCCCAACCAGATCAACAACGTGCTGGCGTTCCCCGGGGTGTTCCGCGGCGCGCTGGATGCCGGTGCCACCCGGATCACCGAGGCCATGAAGGTCGCCGCCGCGGACGCCATCGCCGGTGTGGTGGCGGAGTCCCTGACCGCCGACGCGATCGTTCCGTCCCCGCTCGACCCGCGCGTCGCGCCGGCAGTGGCCGAGGCGGTCGCCGAAGCCGCCCGCCGCGACGGCGTCGCCCGCCGGTAAACCGCACGCGTGGGCCAGGGGCGCTCCGGCGCAGCATGCGCCGCTGGCCTACGCGCACGGCTTCTTAACGAGCGCTCAGCTTGTTACCGTGCCGATCATGCGTGCTGCCTTTGCCTCCCGTTTCGACGACGCCGACCCGCTCGCCGCGCTCACCGTCGGCGAGCGGCCCGAGCCGACCCCGCCGGCCGACGACTGGGTGACCGTGCAGTTGCGGGCCACCTCGCTCAACCACCACGACCTCTGGTCGCTGCGCGGGGTCGGTCTCACCGAGGCCCAGCTGCCGATGATCCTCGGCTGCGACGCGGTCGGGCTGGACCCGGAGGGACGCCCGGTGGTCGTGTACCCGGTGGTCGTCACGCCGGGTGACCCGCGCGGGGTTTCCATCCTCTCCGAGCACTTCGCCGGGACGCTCGCCGAGCGGGTGGTCGTACCCCGGTCGAATCTGATCCCGCTGCCCGACGGCATGGCGGCGACCGACGCGGCGTGCCTGCCCACGGCCTGGCTGACCGCGTGGCGGATGCTGACCACCAAGGGACGCGTCGCGGACGCCGACAGCGTGCTGGTCCAGGGCGCGGGAGGCGGCGTGGCCACCGCGGCCGTCGCACTCGCCGTCGCGATGGGCAAGCGGGTGTACGCGACCAGCCGCGACGCCGTGAAGCGGGACCGGATCTCGGCCCTCGGCGCCACCGCCTTCGAGCCGGGTGCCCGGCTGCCGGAGCGTGTCGACGTGGTGATCGAGACGGTCGGCGCGGCCACCTTCGACCATTCGCTGAAGTCGGCCGCGCCGATGGCCCGGATCGTGGTCTCCGGCGCGACAGCCGGGCACGAACCGTCGGTCAACCTGCGCCGGGTCTTCGCCATGCAGCTGGAGATCCTGGGCACCTCGATGGGCACGCCCGGCGAGCTGTACGAGTTGCTGGCGTTCTGCTCCGACAACGAGGTGCGCCCGGTGGTGGACAGCGTCATCCCGTTCAGCCGGGTCGAGGACGCCTTCGCCCGACTGCACTCCGGCGACGCCTTCGGCAAGGTCGTCATCGACCACACCGCCTGACGCCCGGTCCTCGGGCGTGCGCGTCAAGATCCGCGCATCATCGGGGAAACTGCTGCCTCCCGGCGTGCCGGGGCAGCAACATCCCTGATGGTGCGCGGATCTTCGGTTGGCTGACCGGCGGGCCTCAGAGATGGTCGTCGAAGGTGGCGATGTCGCCGCGCGTGGCGTCGGTGGAGATGCGCTTCTTGGCATCCGCGTCTCCATAGAGCGACCAGCGCAGGAACTCGATCGACGTGTCCGACACCACCCGCAGCGCGGCCTTGTCCTTGAGCATCGTCCGCCCATGGTCGCCCTTCGGCAGGCTCAGCATCGCCTTCGGCCAGGGCACCTTGTCGTACGCGGCCCTGCCCGCCGCGTACTCGACCACCTCGTCCAACTCGCCGTGCACGAACAGTTGCGGTGCGGCGGCACCGGCGAACGCGGTGCCCACGCCGAGCGCCGTGCCCGCGAACACCACACCCGCGTCCAGCCGCTTGTCCCGGCTCGCGGTGAACAGGCCGATGGTGGTCACGCCGCCCGCCGAGTGCCCGGCCGCGGCCACCCGCTCAGCGTCCAGCCGGCCCTGCAACTGGTCGCCGGCCCTGCCGTCCAGCGCGAGCACCTGGTCCAACGCGTACGACACGTCGGCGGGTTGGTTGAGCACGTCGAGGACGTTGTTGTCCGCGCCCCGCGAGGTGTGCGGGAACGTCGGCGCGGCCACCACGAAACCCGCCGCCGCCCAGCGGGTCAGTAGCGTGGCGTAGTCGTCCGGCCGGCCACCCAGGCCGTGACTGAACATCACCACCGGGAACCGGCCGTGCGCCCCCAGCAACCCCGGCGTGACGGGGCCGTTCTCGCCGAGCGCCGGGTACCAGATCCGCACCGGCAGCGCCCGGCCGTCGCGGTTCAGCTTCAGGTCGCGTACGCCGACGGGGTAGGGATTTTCCGGCGCGTGCCCGGCCGGGACCTGTGGCGTCGCCGGGGCGGTGGGCTCCGGCGCGGCCGGCGCCCGCCGAACCGGGGCGTCCGTGGAGCACCCGACGAGAGCGGCCAGAAGCAGGGCGGTGATCAGCATTGTGGGGGTGACGCGACGCGGCATGAATCTGATTGTGCCCTGCCCGGTGGACCCGCCCGGCTGGCTTCGTCGCGCTGTGCCCACCCGGTCACCGGCCGCTGCGTCCCGGCATCAGGCTCAGTCAGGCCGCAGCACGTTCGGTGAGCGGACGTCGCCGTCGTGCGGTGTCGGTCAGCGCGCGCGAAGGGAAGGCGGCGTTGGGGTCGTACCGGTTCGTTCCGGGCGGAACGATCTCGTCGATCCGGTCGAGGGTCGCGTCGTCCAGGGTGAGCGTGGCGCCCTTGAGCAGGTCCTCCAGGTGCGGCATGGTCCGCGGTCCGATGATCGCCGAGCTGACGGCCGGATGGGCCACCGTGAAGGCGATGGCGAGCTGCGGGAGCGTGCAGCCGATGCTCGCCGCGAGGTCGACGAGCTGTTCCACGATGTCGAGCTTGGCGGCGTTCTCGGCGATCGTGGGGTCGAACTGCGCCGGCCGGAGCACGGCCCGCCCGGTCGACAGGTCGATGGGCTGGTCCCTGCGGTACCTGCCGCTGAGGAACCCGAAGGCGAGCGGGCTCCAGACCAGCACCCCCATGCCGTAGCGCTGGCAGACGGGGAGGGTCGACGCTTCGACGCCGCGGGCCAGGATCGAGTACGGCGGCTGCTCGGTGCGCAGGCGTCCCAGGCCACGACGCTCGGACACCTGGTGCGCCTCGACGATCTCCTCGGCCGGGAAGGTCGAGCAGCCGAAGGCGCGGATCTTCCCGTCGCGGACGAGGTCGCTGAGCACCGAGAGCGTCTCCTCGATGTCGGTCGAGGGGTCGGGACGGTGGATCTGGTAGAGGTCGATCCAGTCGGTGTTCAACCGCCGGAGGCTCCCCTCCACCGCTTTGAGGATCCACCGCCGCGAGTTGCCGCCCTGGTTGGGTCCCTCGCCCATCGGAAAATGCACCTTGGTGGCGAGCACGACGTCGTCCCGGCGGCCCCGCAGCGCCTTGCCCACGATCTCTTCGGACTCGCCCCGGCCGTACATGTCGGCGGTGTCGATGATGTTGATGCCCTGGTCGAGGGCGGTGTGGATGATGCGGGCGCAGTCGTCGTGGTCGGGGTTGCCGACGGCGCCGAACATCATGGTCCCGAGGCAGTGGGTGCTCACCTGGATGCCGGTGCCGCCGAGGGTGCGATAACGCATGTCGATGCTCCTTGGCTGATGTGCTAGCGATCACCGCGCACCCTAGGAGCTAGAGTCAGCTCTAGGTCAACTCCTCGTTACCCTGCTCGGCATGGCCGAGATCACCGCGGGTCTGAGCATCGGGCAGGTCGCCGAACGCACCGGCTTGAGCGTGCACACCCTCCGCTTCTACGAGCAGGAGGGCCTCTTCGTCGGCCCGGTGCGGCGTGGCCCTGCCGGGCGTCGCAGCTACAGCCAGGACGACGCGGACTGGCTGACCGTCTGCATCATCCTCCGCGCCTCCGGGATGCCCCTGCCCGCGCTCCGGCGGTACACCGACCTCGTCCGGGAAGGCGCCGGCAACGAGGAGGAACGGCTCGCGCTGATGCGCGAGCACCACAGTCGCGTCACCACCCAGATCGACAGGCTCACCCAGAGCCTGGACCTGATCACCTTCAAGGTCGGGGTGTACGAGGACCTACTCGACCCGCACCGGAGCGCAGCCGAGCCAGATCCTCGGCGTCCTTCGGGCGGCGGGGACGTTCCGGCATCCAGACCGGGTACATCTGCTTGAACTCGATCTGGGCCGCCACCGAGATGGTCGGCGCGCAGAGCGGGCCGACCCGGCCGGGTGGGGCGTCCAGCATGCCGGCCGGCAGCGGGGTGCCGGTCCAGGACCCGGCACCCACAGTCGGTCGGCCGGCGGCGTCGCGACCCAGGTACGCGAAGCTGACCTCCACGTCGGCGGCGAACAGGTCGAGCTGCGACTCCACGGGCATCCTCGGGTCGGGAAGCCAGCCCCGGGCCAGCAGCAGGCCGGCCAGCCGGTCGGCGTCGTCGCGCCAGCAGTACCAGTCGACGTCGAGGTGCGGGCGGGTCACCACGCCGAGCTGGAAGTCCATCGCCCAGCCGCCGCGCAGCCACACCGGGATGCCTTCCGCCCCGGTCACCTCGATGACCTCGGCGATGCTCGCCAACTGCCGGCGCGCAAGCTCGTCCACCGGACGACCGTACCGGTGTCGGTCGGGTCAGTGGGCCGGGCGGGACTCGTAACGGGTCACTGTGGGGGAGTGGGCGTCGGCGGGGAGGCGGGCAGCGGCGGCCCGGTCGCCGTAGAGGGTCCAGCGCAGGAAGTCGGTGGTGGTGGCGAGGACCGGGGCGAAGCCCGGGTGGCCCGGCGCGAGGTACGTGCCGTGGTCCCCGCCGAGCAGGCTGAGGAACGCGGCCGGCCCGGGGGTGCGCGCGTACGCGGCCCGGCCGACCGTCACCGGCACCACCGGGTCGGCAGTGCCGTGCACGAAGAGCACCGGCGCGGCCGGTCCGGCGAAGCTGCCCGGCAGCCCACCGCCGGCGATCACGATCCCGGCGCGTAGCCGGGCCGGGTGGCCCTCGCTGAACATGCCGGAGGTGGTGAAGCCGCCCGCCGAGTGCCCGGCGGCGGCGACCGAGGTCAGGTCGAGGTGCCCGGCGAGGGGATCGACAGGGCTCCGGTCGAGGTCGCCCAGATACCGGATCAGTCGCCAGGCGTCGGCCGGCTGGTGGCGTACGTCGGCCCGGGTGAAGTGGGCGGCACCCTGTCGGGTGTGCGGATACGCGGGTGCGGCCACCACGAAACCGGCCGCCGCCCAGCGGGTGGTCAGGCCGGCGTGCAGCTCGGGTCGGCTGCCCAGCCCGTGGCTGTAGATCACCACCGGGAACCGTCCGGCCGCCACCTGACCGGTCGACGCCGGGTACCAGATCGTCACCGGCAGAGGGCGCGCCGAGCGCGGATCGAGGGTGAGCGTATGCACGCCGACGGCGTACGACCCCTCGGGCGCCCGACGCGCCGACGCCGGCCCGGTGGCCCCGCCAGCCACGGCGGTGGCCGGCGCACAACCGGTCAGCAGCGCTGTCACCAGTACGGCCATCAGCCGGCCCGCCCCCATCGTTCCACGGTAGGTGCCTGGGCGGGCGTAGCGTCCCCGCCGTCCGGCTCGGGTGCACCTGCCACCCGGTCGGGTCACCTCCGCCGGCCGGGTCCACCCCTGGGACGCAGCGGGCCGGGGACGGTGCGGCGTGACCAGCTTCGCTAGGGTCACCGACATGCCTGAGAACTACACGGACCCCAGCGGCAACACCGAGGCGTTCCGCGCCTTCAACCAGACGCCGGAGACTGCGACGCCGACGGAGGCTCCGTCCCGCCTGCCGCTCATCATCGGCGCGGCAGTGGTCGTCGTGGTGCTGGTGGCACTCGTCGCCTGGCTGGCGACCGGCTGACCGAACCGCCTGGCTGGCGACCGGCTGACCGAACCGCCTGGCTGGCGACCGGCTGGCCGAACCGCCTGGTTGGCCCCGGCACTGAATGGGCTTCACCGACTCGCGCGCACCCTCGGGCCTCCCGGGGGTGCGCGCCTCAGTGGTGTCAGGCCGCCCCGACCACGTCCCGGGTCTGCCTGGCGATTTCCCGCTCCTCGTCGGTGCGGATGACGCAGACGCTCACCTCGGCGCCGTCGGGCGAGATGAACCGGTCGCCCTCGCCGTCGTTGCGGGCGTCGTCCACAGTGATGCCGAGCCGGCCCAGGCCGGCCAGCGCGGCGGCCCGCACCGGCGCGGCGTGCTCGCCGACCCCGGCGGTGAAGGTGATCGCGTCGACCCGGCCGAGCAGCGCGTAGTACGCCCCGACGTACTCGGTGATGCGCCGGCAGTACACGTCGAAGGCCAACGCCGCCGCCCGGTCACCGGCGGCCCGGCGTTCCAGCACCTCGCGCATGTCGTTGACGCCGGTCAGCCCGAGCAGGCCGCTGCGGTGGTTGAGCAGGTCGTCGATGTCGTCCACCGACAGCCCGCCCTCCCGGCGCAGATGGAAGATCACGGTCGGGTCCACGTCGCCGCTGCGGGTGCCCATCACCAGCCCCTGCAACGGGGACATGCCCATCGAGGTGGCGACGCTGCGGCCGTTCGCCACCGCGCAGGCGCTTGCCCCGTTGCCCAGGTGCAGGGTGATCGTGTTGACCTGCTCGTACGGGCGGCCCAGCAGCTCGGCGGTGCGCCGGGACACGTACGCGTGTGAGGTGCCGTGGAAGCCGTACCGGCGGATGTCGTACCGCTCGGCGGTGTCCCGGTCGATCGCGTACGTCGCGGCGGCCTCCGGCAGGGTGTGGTGGAACGCGGTGTCGAAGACGGCGACCTGCCCGACGTCCGGCAGCGCCGCGCGGGCCACCTCGATGCCGGCCAGGTTGGCCGGGTTGTGCAGCGGGGCGAGCGGCACCAGATCCTTGATCGCGGCCAGCACCGCGTCGTCGACAAGAACCGGCGCGCTGAACATCCGGCCACCGTGCACCACCCGGTGTCCGACCGCCGTCAGCCCGGTCAGGTCCAGCCCGTCCAGGATCTGCCGTACCGCCTCGGCGTGGTCCGCCGGGCCGCCACCTGGCTCACCGATCCGTTCGACGGTGCCGTGGTCGACTGCCTGGTCCCCGTCGTAGCGGCGCCACTTCACCGACGACGACCCGCAGTTGAGCACCA
Source organism: Micromonospora sp. NPDC047753 (assembly GCF_040642735.1). Classification (NCBI taxonomy): domain Bacteria; kingdom Bacillati; phylum Actinomycetota; class Actinomycetes; order Micromonosporales; family Micromonosporaceae; genus Micromonospora; species Micromonospora sp. NPDC047753. Next base: position 14,866 of record NZ_JBEYSL010000073.1, read on the forward strand.
GCACCCGACTCACGACGCCTCCTCGGTGGCCGCCTGGATGGCGGTGATCGCCACGGTGTTGACGATGTCCGGAACCGTGGCACCCCGCGACAGGTCGTTCACCGGCCGCCGCAGGCCCTGCATGACCGGGCCGACGGCGACCGCCCCGGCCGAGCGCTGCACGGCCTTGTACGTGTTGTTGCCGGTGTTCAGGTCCGGGAAGATGAAGACCGTGGCGTGCCCCGCGACGGGGCTGTCGGGCAGCTTCGTGGCCGCCACCGCCGGGTCGATCGCGGCGTCGTACTGGATGGGCCCCTCGACCAGCAGGTCGGGCCGGCGCTGCCGGACCAGCGCGGTGGCCGCGGCGACCTTCTCCACGTCGGCGCCCGCGCCGGAGCTGCCGGTCGAGTACGACAGCATGGCCACCCGGGGTTCGATGCCGAACCGGGCGGCGGTGTCGGCCGACGAGATCGCGATGTCGGCGAGCTGGGCCTCGTCCGGGTCGCGGTTGACCGCGCAGTCCCCGTAGACCAGCACCCGGTCGGCGAGCAGCATGAAGAAGACGCTGGAGGCCACCGAGACGTCCGGCAGCGTACGGATGATCTCGAACGCCGGCCGGATGGTCGCGGCGGTGGTGTGGGTGGCGCCGGAGACCATGCCGTCGGCTCGGCCGGTGGCCACCATGAGCGTGCCGAAGTAGTTCGGCTGCGCGACGATGTCGTGCGCCAACTCGGCGGTGACGCCGCGGTGGGCGCGCAGCCGGGCGTACTCGGCGGCGAAGTCGTCGCGCCACTCGCTGGCCCCCGGCTCGACGACCCGCACGTCGCCGAGGTCGATACCCAGCTCCCGGGTGCGTCGGGCGATGTCGTCCGGCCGGCCGAGCACCGTCAGCTCGGCGACTCCACGCCGTAGCAGGATCTCCGCCGCGCGCAGGACCCGCTCGTCGGTGCCCTCCGGCAGCACCAGGTGCCGGGGCTTCGAGCGGGCACGGTCGATCAGCTCGTTCTCGAACATCAGTGGGGTGACCCGCGTCGACCGGCTGACCCGCAGCCGACGGGCCAGGTCGTCGGTGTCCACACAGCGCTCGAACGCGCCGAGCGCGGCCTCCACCTTGCGGGGATTGGTCGCGCTGGGCCGGCCCTCGATGCGACTGGACGCGGCCACCGTGTCGTAGCTGTCGAGACGCACGGAGAGCACCGCCAACCCGGTGTTGAGCCCCTCCACCAGCCGCATGACCCTGGGGTCGGGCTGCTCGCCGAGGGTGAGCACCAGTCCGGCCACCGACACCTGTCCGGCCACGTGCGCGGCGCTCGCGGCGACGAGCAGGTCGGCCCGGTCCCCGGGGGTGATCACCAGGGCGCCCTCGGTGAGGTGGCCCAGCAGGGTCGGCACGTGTGCCGCGCCGACCACGAAGTCCAGCACGTCGCGACCGAGCGCGGCGTCGTCCCCGGCCAGCAGGGTGGCGCCGAGGGCCGTCGCCACCTCGGCCACCGTCGGCGCGGACACGCTCGGCACCTCGGGGATGGCGTACGCGGGGACCGGCAGCTCGGGCAGCGTCATCGGCTCGGTGACCCGGTTGGCGATCACCGCGAGCACCGTCGCGCCGAGGTCAGCCAGATCGTGGTACGCCCCCCGCATCGCCGACGCGACAGCCGCCGGCTCCTGCCCGAAGCCGTCCACGACCGGCACCACCACGCTGCCGAACTCGGTGGCCAGCCGGGCGTTGAAGGCCAGCTCCCGGGGGTGGGCCGGGTCGCCCGGCTCGTCGAAGTCACTGCCCACCACGACCACCGCCGGGCACTGCCGCTCCACCGCCCGGTAGCGCTCGACGATGGCGGAGATGAGCTGCTCCCGTCGGCCGTCGGCGACCAGTGCCGAAGCCTCGGCGTAGCTCGCCCCGGCCAGTTCGGGCAGCGGTACCTCGACGCGGTAGCGCTCGCTCAGCAGGGCGAGGATCGGGTCCTGGCCGGTGTCGGCCACCAACGGCCGGAACACGCCGATCCGCCCGACCTGGCGGGACAGCAACTCCGCCAACCCGAGGGCAATCGTCGACTTGCCCCCGCCGGACCCCACGCTGGTCAGGTAAACACTCCGAGCCACGTTCCCACCCCCTGCCCGTTGATCAAGAAGTTTGCGTCAGCCCCGGCCCCCATCGTGACCGAAGTTTCTTGATCACCGGGTGCGGAACGGGGTCAGGCGTCTTCGTCGTCGGGGTCTTCCAGGCGGGCGAGGTAGGTGGCCAGGCGTTCGATGGGAGTTTCGAAGTCGGGGTTGAGGTCCACGAAGTCGCGCAGCCGCTCGCCGAGCCACTCCAGGGTCACCTGCTCCTCGCCCCGGCGCTCGACCAGCTCCTCAATGCCACGGTCGGTGAAGTACATGGGTACGTCCTCGTGCTCGGCCCGGCACGGGCCGGGCGGGTGGTGGGTGAATGGTCAACCGGCTGGCGGGACCTACGAGAGCCGGGGCAGGACCGTGGTGAAACGGCCCTACCCCGGCTTCCGTGCTCAGGTCAGGTCACGGGCGGGGGAGAGCCGCCTCGATCAGCGCGTTCTGCTCGACCTCGTGGGTCTTGGCCGAGCCGACCGCCGGAGCGGCGGCGGCCGGGCGGGAGATCCGCCGCAGCCGAACGTCCGTGAGGTGCTCCAGCAGGTTGAGCGCGACGAACGACCAGCCACCCTGGTTGGCCGGCTCCTCCTGCACCCAGGCGAAGTCCTCGGCGTTCGGGAACTGCGCGAGGGCGGCCCGGATCTCCTCCACCGGCAGCGGGTACAGCTGCTCCAGCCGGAGGATCGCGGTGTCGGTGACGCCGCGTTCCTGCCGGGCCTGGAACAGGTCGTAGTAGACCTTGCCGGAGCAGAGCAGCACCCGCTTCACCGCCTCCGGTGCCGGGGCGGCCGTGTCGCGCAGCACCGGCTGGAAGGTGCCGGTGGTGAAGTCCTCCACCGGCGAGACGCAGAGCTTGTGCCGCAGCAGCGACTTCGGCGTGAACACCACCAGCGGCTTGCGCTTGGGCGACAGGGCCTGGCGGCGCAGCAGGTGGAAGTAGTTCGCCGGGGTCGTCGGGATGGACACCCGCATGTTGTCCTCGGCGCACATCTGCAGGAACCGCTCGGGCCGGCCGGAGGTGTGGTCCGGGCCCTGACCCTCGTGGCCGTGCGGCAGCAGCAGGGTGATGGCGGAGCGCTGGCCCCACTTCACCTCACCGGACGAGATGAACTCGTCGATCACCGACTGGGCGCCGTTGACGAAGTCGCCGCCCTCGTGGCGAAGAGTTCGGCCACCCGGTGCCGGCGTTGGTCCAGTCGGTGCAATGGCAGGTCCAGTTCGGCGACCGCACCGAGGATCAGGTCG